>JACNLR010000085.1:0-4251 GCA_014381385.1 Planctomycetota bacterium
TCGGTTGCTGCGATTGGTCTTGCGGCTAAGCCGGTTCCCATTATGTCTCGTATACAACCACCAATACCCGTTGCAGCACCGCCGTATGGTTCCAATGCGGACGGGTGGTTGTGCGTTTCTACTTTAAAACAAACAGCGTGTTTGTCGTCAAACTTAACGATACCGGCATTGTCTACAAAAACACTCAAGCACCAGTCAACACTCTCCTCCATAAGTTCATAAGTTGCGGCTGCAACCGTAGCCCTAAGTAGGTTGTGAATAGTGACGGAACCATCTTCGTGATCTTCATGGTGTGGTCTGTTTTTTGTATCTGGGCCTGTATATCGGATGGTTGCTTTTAATGTTTTGTGCACGCAGTGTTCGGACCACGTTTGCGCGAGAGTTTCAAGTTCAATCTCGCGTGGTTCTCGACCAAGTTTTTTATAGTGGTCCTGAATTCCTTGCATTTCTTCAACATCAAGAAAGAGATGCGAGTCGCGTGACATTGTTTCAAGTTCGCTAGCGGTAAGACCGGAAATTGGGATCTCGGGCACAGTCATATCGTGCAAGTGCCCGCTGGGAAATTCTTCGGGATGGTAGGGTGAAGAATGCACTTCATGCACGACTGTGTTTGCAAAGCACCGAAGTGTTATTCTTTGTGCTTCCTCTCTGCTTATTCCATGAAAATCAAATCTTCGAGCGGTTTGCACGTGGACTTTTTTGTCAAGAATCCGCGCAATTGCGAGTTCGACTGCTTGTGCTTCGGGGTCCATCACACCAGGAAGTGGATGAACCTCGACCATGGAGTCGGCACGAGACTCTGATGCGCCAATATTCACTTGCTCTGTAACAGGATCGCAGAGCAAATTATTTGCAATTGTTGCAACCGATGCATCATCCAATTCGCCCTGTACAAGATAGACCGATGTGGTATCAATTGCTGTTGGGGAAAAACCGGCTTGCTCCGCTTGGAGCAAAGCAGCACGTCCACGAGTATCTGCACTCCCAATTGATGGTGCTACTTCGATGCGAAACACAGTCATAATACGTGTAGGGTATCAGAGGTAGAACGGACGATAAAGTTTGTACGATGACGAAACTTCCAACTTTTTTATTGTTTACCGACGGTGCATGTTTAGGCAATCCGGGCCCTGGCGGTTGGGCATATATTTTGCGAGATAGCGATGGCAATGAAGTTGTTGGTAGTGGAGGTGATGTAGACACGACAAACCAAAAAATGGAAGTGACTGCTGTACTCCGTGCGCTCGAGTCGCTCAAAGAACCCTCAGCTATAGAAATTCATGCTGACAGCCAGTATGTAACTAAAGGGTTGATGGAGTGGATGGATGGATGGATTGCAAAGGGCTGGAAAAACGCCGCAAAAAAGCAAGTTGCAAATCAGGCTTTATGGAAACCGCTCGCTGTGTTACGTGAAAAGCACGAGATTACAACGAACTGGGTTAAGGGACACGCTGGGCACCCTGAAAATGAACGTTGCGACGCGATTGCGTCTGAAGAAGCCGAAAAACGCTTGCGGTAACTTCGATGTCCACTTGGAGTCTGACCCCAACAGGGTTATCGGACTGTGGGCAACGGGTGGATGGTTGCTTCTCCCGCTCATATTGGTATGATATGCGGCTCGCCTCAAGGTAGGCAATTCAACCCCAGATCTCGGAACTACTTATGCCAACAATTAACCAACTCGTGCGAAAACCAAGAAAGACCCCAACGGTCAAATCAAAGGTTCGCGACCTTGCAGCAAGCCCCCAAAAGCGTGGCGTCTGTCTCCAAGTTCGTACTGTAACTCCTAAGAAGCCAAACTCAGCGCTTCGTAAAGTTGCTCGAGTTCGTTTATCAAACGGCAAGGAAATCACCGCGTACATTGGCGGCGAAGGACACAACTTACAAGAACACTCTATCGTGCTTGTTCGCGGCGGCAGTGTTCGTGACCTCCCCGGTGTTCGTTACCACGTAGTTCGTGGAGCGCTTGACACTCTTGGTGTTGATGCTCGGAAGCAAGGTCGTTCCAAATACGGAACTAAAAAAGGTAAATAATTTAAGTACACACCGTGTGTGCTGAGCAAGTAATCACAACCCCCCCCCGTGGTAGTGGTGAACAAAGTCACAAATCCGTGACAGATGAGCTGAAAGGAAAAGCAATGGCTGGACGAATAACAAAATCAGAAGAACAACTTAAACCAGATCCAAAACATGGTGACAAGGTTTTAGCGAAGTTTATAAACTGTTTCATGAAGGATGGCAAAAAAGCTGTCGCGCAACGCGTTATGTACGACGCACTCGATCGCATTGAAACACGGCTCAAAAAAGAAAAAAACTCAGACGAGGATGCTCCAAAGAATGCTATGGACGTCTTTCATAAAGCGCTTGAAAACGTTCGGCCAAACGTCGAAGTTCGTTCGAAGCGAGTTGGCGGCGCGAACTACCAAGTTCCAATGCCAGTGAACGCACGTCGCCGACAAAGTTTGACATTTCGGTGGATTATCACCGCATGTAGAGCGGAAAAGGGCAAGCCATTTGCACAATGCCTCTCAAAAGAACTTTGGGATGCATCCAAAGGCGAAGGCAAGGCTGTGACTACGCGTGAACAGACGCACCGTATGGCTGAAGCAAACAAAGCATTCTCACACTTTGCCTTTTGATTGGGTTTTTAAAGTATGGCAATTTCTGATCGCTATCACCGCCAACGGCTCGTCGATGGTATCGGCGATAAGGGACAACTTGCAATTTCAAACGCAACTGTCGCCATTGTTGGTGTTGGAGCACTTGGTTGTTTATCGGGCTCATTGCTTGCAAGGGCTGGCGTTGGGAACCTTGTACTTGTTGACAGGGACATCGTTGAAAAAACGAACTTACAAAGGCAAGTGTTATTCACAGAGTCTGATGCAACTTCGCAACTTCCCAAGGCAATAGCAGCCGCAGCGAATCTTGCCAAAGTAAACAGCGAGATAAAAATCACCCCACATGTTGAAGATCTTACTAGCCGCAATATTCAACACATTCTAGAAGGGGTTGATGTTATCGTAGATGGGCTTGATAACTTTAACACTCGATACCTTCTAAACGATTTTGCTGTACAAACAGATACGCCATTCATGTTCGCCGGAGTCATCGCTAGCCAAGGGAATGTTATGACGATTGTTCCCGGTTCAACGCCATGCCTTCGCTGCTTGTTCCCCGAACCACCGACAACTGGCGACCAAGACACATGTGATACCGTTGGAGTCCTAGCACCTGCAATTGGAATAGCGGCTTCTTGCCAATGTATGGATGTGCTAAAGCTCCTCACGGGTAACCTTGAAAAAATCTCCCGAACTCTCCTGACGTTTGATTTGTGGAATTCTGAAAGTAGCCGATTGGAATTAGGAGAGCCCGTAACTACTTGCACATGTTGCCAACAACTGCAGTTTGATTTTTTAACTGCAACAACAATCGAGCCTACAGTTTTGTGTGGCAAACTCGCCGTTTCACTCCCTTGCGTTGAAAATTTTGACCTCCAATCGACTGCAAAAAAACTGCAAGAGCACGGCAAATTCAAGTGCTCTGAAACAATGATTCGTGGAGTGTTTAACGAAGAAGAATCTACCGATGGAAGCGCTATCGAATTGCTCTGTTTTCACAATGGTCGCGCCATTATTCATGGCACCGACGATGTTAAACGAGCGAAAGCGATTTTTGAAAGATATGTTGGTAATTAACGCCTTGAACCCTATACTGTACCGTGAGTTTACCTATGGAAAATCAACCGATTATTGAAACTAAACCCGTCAAACTTCCAAATTGTTTGGACAAGCCGGTCACACTTCGCACGTTGCGCAAATGGTCTAAGGCAAACGAGAAGTGGGCGATGCTCACTTGCTACGACGCAACAACAGCAAGGTGGATGGCAGAAGCCGGACTACCAACGATGCTTGTTGGCGACACCGCTGCTGAAATGATTTTAGGGTACGACAGTACTATCCACGCACCACTCGATTTCCTCATAACGTTAACTGCGGCAGTAAAACGCGGCGCACCAAATGTCTTTGTTATGGGTGACATGCCTTTTTTAAGTTATCAAGTTGATGAGTCATCTGCAATCCAAAACGCTGGTCGTTTTTTAACAGAAGGCACCGCCGACGCCGTAAAACTAGAAGTTGACGGCAATTGGACTGCGCGTTTTGAGGCGATTTGCAATGCGGGAATCGCCGCTGTTGCACACCTTGGTTCTAAACCACAACATTTGAAACAATCTGGTGGATATACAACCGCCGG
>JACNLR010000085.1:4261-6826 GCA_014381385.1 Planctomycetota bacterium
ATGCCATTTTATAATATAAAAAGTTGAGGGCACCTCACAACCCAAAAGCGGGGGTTTTTTTAAACAGGAGGGCCCCGCCGGCGCGATAAAATTAGAGGTGGGGGGCAGTGGGCCTGCGTGTTTGGAGGCGATTTGCATGGGGGAAACCCCCCTTTTTGCCCCCTTTGTTTCAAACCCAAAACAATAAAAAAAATCGGGTGAATATACAACCGCCGGTCGAAGCGCAAAAGCTGCAAAAATTATTGTTGAGGATGCCATAGCGATGGAGCAAGCAGGCGCCTCAATGTTATTGCTTGAAGCAGTACCAAAAGAAGTTTCTGCAGCAGTCATCCAAGCAACCTCCATTCCAGTCATCGGTTGCGGTGCGGGAACATGTTGCCACGGCCAAGTAGTTGTCATGCAAGACCTCGCAGGGCTAACAAAGTGGCAACCATCTTTTGCTAAACCAACCTCAAACGTTGGAAGTGAAATCGCAGCAATTGCTCAAACGTGGATGCAAAATGTGAATGGGAGCACGTTGGGAACACACCCCTATGAAATGCTCGACGGTGAGGCTGAAAAATTTCAGGCGTAGCTTGACGCTATCAATTCCTTCGTAATCGCGTGCTTTGCGTTGCGAATCACGTCATCAACACCACCTCGTTCAATAACTTTTCCATTTGATAGAACAACGATAGTATCGCAAAACGCATTTACTACGGCGAGGTCATGCGTAATGAATAAAATACTTAACCCAAGTTCTTTGCGAAGTTTTGAAAGAAGTGAAAGTATTTTTGCTTGCACGGTAACATCAAGCGCAGAAGTAGGCTCATCACAAACGAGTAACTCTGGTTTTAGGGAAATCGCCCTTGCTATTGCAATGCGTTGTTTTTGGCCGCCCGAAAATTCGTGTGGAAATCGGTTTGCGTCCTCTTTTTGAAGACCAACTTGCAATAATAATTCTTCTGCCCGCTCCTCTAGTTCTTTCCCCTTTGCTAAACCGTGGACGAGAAGCGGTTCGGTTATTATTTTCCCAACGCGCATATATTCATTCAGCGAACCCCCAGGATCTTGAAAGACCATCTGCATTCGCGTTCGTAATCTTCTTACTTCTTTTTTGTGAAGCGAGTCTAAGGAAACTCCATCAAACAGGATAGTGCCACTTGTAGGGCGTATAAGTTGTACTACCGCTTTTGCGATTGTTGATTTACCCGAACCACTTTCACCCACCATGCCTAGGGTTTCACCCTTTTCGATTGTAAATGAAACATCGTCGACAGCGGAAAATTCCACCTTCCCGACCGGGTAGGTAACTAGAAGATTATTAATTTCAAGTAGTGGTTGATTGGTGTCCATCATTTGCTGTAGGTATGGTATCTTCGCGAACTCAGAACCATGAAACAATATCTTGCATTATTAGAGTACGTCCTCAATCATGGGACAAAAAAGGACGACCGAACAGGCACGGGTACGAGAAGTGTATTTGGCTGGCAGATGCGATTCGATTTGGCCGATGGATTTCCACTCGTTACGACCAAAAAAATCCACACTAGGTCGATTTTTCATGAATTACTCTGGTTTCTTCGAGGCGAGACAAACACTGCCTACCTCAAAGAGAATGGTGTTTCGATTTGGGATGAGTGGGCGGACGAAAATGGAGAACTCGGCCCCGTGTATGGTTCGCAGTGGCGATCTTGGAAAACAACTAACGGGAAAAGTGTTGATCAAATTTCAAACCTCATTGCAGGAATTAACAACAACCCAGACTCAAGGCGCCACATTGTAAGCGCTTGGAATGTTGGCGAGATTGATCAAATGGCGTTACCACCATGCCACACTATGTTCCAATTTTACGTTGCAGAAAACAAACTCTCGTGCCAACTCTACCAAAGGAGTGCTGATATTTTTCTTGGCGTTCCTTTTAACATTGCCTCGTATGCGCTTCTCACCATGATGATCGCGCAGACGACTGGATTGGAAGTAGGTGATTTTGTGCACACCTTCGGAGATGCACATTTGTATTCCAACCACATCGAGCAAACCAAAGAACAACTCACGCGAAATGTCCGACCGCTTCCAATGGTGAAGTTAAACCCGAACGTCGCTTCTGTTTTTGATTTCTCATACGACGACATAGAATTAGTTGGGTACGAGCCGCATCCACATATCAAAGCCCCAGTTGCGGTGTAACAGTATGGAAATTGTTGTTGCGATGACAGACAATTTTGTAATCGGCGCAAACGGAGATATGCCATGGCACTTGCCTGCTGATTTGCAGCACTTTAAAAAACTAACAACTGGTGGCGCGGTTGTCATGGGAAGGCGAACATGGGAGTCCATAGGCAGACCGTTGCCAAACCGAACGAACATTGTGATTACAAGGCAAAATGACTATGAAGCAAACGGCGCTACCACCGTGCACTCCCTAGATGATGCTGTAATGTTTGTGCCAAAGCAGAGAGTTTTTGTTATTGGTGGTGGGGAAATATACAAAATGGCTTTTCCATTTGCAACAGCACTACACATCACCCGCATACACACAACTTGCGATGGGGACACTTACTTTCCCACGTTTGACACTGCAAA
>JACNLR010000029.1 GCA_014381385.1 Planctomycetota bacterium
CTTTACGTAGAAGGGTGTGATCGATGTGATAGAGTGGAAAGTTCATTGGGAACGATGCAAGTAGTCCTACACCTGCAACCGTACTTGCGTCTATTAATTCGGGAAACATGGTCTTCATTGAGTAACTGTTTCGTGTCATGTTAAAGTCACCCATGACAATATCAGGCCTTTGCACATCAAGGGAAGCGAGTAATCGATTTACCCGTTCTGCTGTTTTAATTTTTGGGATAGTAATTTTTGATGGCAGGTCAATAGCCCATAGCACTAGTGGTTCTCCGAGTTGCTGGGTTGTGTCAAATTTGAACATTGAAAGGTAAACGCCATCAGATGCAATGATAGTACGTACTTCTAGAATGGGGAGTCGAGTTAAAATAGTAAACGGGCCGTTGATGATTCGTTTATTATCAACCCCAAGCCATTCTTTAATGACAGGTTCACCGCGAACAATCCAGCCATGCGTAAGCAATGTAATGTCACCGTGGAGCCGAACTACTTCTTTGGCAGACTCTTTAGAGACCTTCTGCTTGGAGTAACTCATCGTCCAGCCGACAATCCGTAAAGCCCCCCCGTTTTCAATGTTGGTGAATGCGTTTGAAACGAAAACATACCAATAAAACACAAGTACAAAAATACAACCAACGGTTACAGCATGGGTTTTTGCTCTTGAAGCAATACAAAAACCGACAGAACATAGAAGTAGGACAAGTAAAAAGAACGCAGGTATCCAAGAAAGCCACTGACTCCAAGCCCAGCGATCAGTGAGGAGTAATCCTAAGACCCAAAGCGAAAAAATCAATATTGTGAAGAAAAAGATTACTGCTGAACATTTTTTCATAGAGTAGGTAAAAACGGGAACACTTGCGGAGCAATAAGCGTTGCGAGAATCGCAACAAGTAATGTCAGTGGCAAGCCAAGTTTTGGGAAGTCCATAAATTTATATCCGCCAGGTCCATAGACCATGAGGTTTGTTTGGTACGTTACAGGGGTCATGAAGTTGCAACCTGCAGCAGCCATCATGGTGAAAATGAATGGGTAGGGGCTAACGTGTAGTCCGTGCGCTGCGCCGATGACAATCGGAAACATGATGACCGAAGCACCAAAGTTTGTCATCAGTTGCGCCGCGATACTTGTCATTATAAAAATTAAAAAGAGGGAACCGTAATTTCCAAGTTGTATCGCTTGAGCAAAATCAAGGAGAGATGCGCTCGCAAATTGTGCTAATCCGCTTTGGTCAACCGCTTGTCCAATTCCCATAGCAGCGCCAATGATTATCAATACTTGAAAGTTTATGGCTCGCCTTGCATCTGGACCGCTAATACACTTGAACAGGACAAGTAGCAAACCACAAAGCCAAATAGATGCAACACGTTCGATTGCACCTGTTGTTAACAGCGTTATAAGTAATACTAAAATACCGATTGAAATCCAAGCCTTGTTATGGAGCGTTGGTCTGGAGTTATCGATTTCAGATACCAAGTAGAAGTGCCTGCTGTGCTTCCATGTGTTTAAGAATTCTCCAGCCGATTCAAGTAATAGTGTGTCGCCTGGCTCAAGAACTATGTCACCAATTTTCCCTTCTATGTGTTCGCCTTTCCTGTGCACTGCAAGTATCGCAGCGTTGTATGTTGTTCGAAACTGAGAGCCACGAATGGTTTGTCCGACAAGTGGTGACGTGCCAGAAATAACAGCCTCTGTCATAGTTCGAGCAAATGGCCGCCCATCAAAAGCGCATAACTCCTCAACAGCTGGTTTGAGGCCACGGGTTTTTCTCAGATCTACCACAGAGTTGACATCACCCACAAAGATTAATTTATCTTCCTGTTGTAGGACTTCTTGTGGGAATACAGGGACCAAAAGTTGATCTTCTCGAACAATTGCGTATAGATAAAGCCCCTGCAAATTTCGTAAGCCTGCTGAGGCAATTGTTTTGCCGACGATTGCAGCGCCGTGTTCAATCGACATTTTAATTTCGTATTCACGTTTACGGGTTTCAGCAGTTTTTAAGGGCTCTCGGATTGGAAGCAACCACTTAGATGTGATAATAATGAATGCAATACCAAGAATAGCAACAGGTATACCGATCCAAGCCGCGCCCCACATAGTGACAGCACCGCTAGGGGCGGAGACTCCAACAGCCTGTACCCACTCTGGTGGATTTTGCCACCAATCGATAAACAAGCCCATAATTATGAGGTTTGAGCCGGTACCAATCATGGTACCTTGACCGCCTAAAATGCCAGCGAAACTCAGCGGCATAAACAATTTGGATGGTTGAATATTCAACCTCTTTGACCACTTGTTAATCATCGGCAAGTACATCGCAACGATGGGGGTTGTATTCATAAATGCTGACATTCCAGCAACAGGAATCATCATTCTTAACTGCGCACTAGCGAGTGAGGTTGGTTTGCCGAGCAATTTTTTGCCTATAAGTTCGATTCCTCCCGTCTCTTGTAGGGCTGCTGCGATGACGAAGAGACCCGCAATCATTAATAGTGGTCGTTGCGCAAATCCAGAAGTTGCCTGCTCGAAATTAACTACACCCGTAATCATTAGAATGACAAGTCCGCCAGCCATAATCAAATCAGGGCCTATTTTTTTTCGCTGAACAAGCGTAATTACTATTAATGTAATCGTTCCTAAAGTTATCCACGCATCAGTGGTCATAACATTACACCTGCGCTATCGCAAGGTCTTCGATTGTTGCGATTATCCGTTGATGAAGACCAAGCGTTGCACAAATTACGCCGCGGTTTTTTTCAAGCCTTGTACCGTGGGTAAAATCAAGTGGGTGCCCCGAAACATCGCTTACAATTGCTCCTGCTTCCGTTGCAATACTTAAACCCGCAGCGTGATCCCATATTTTCTCTACGTATGTTTTACTCGTGGGCAATCGCAAGTATCCATCAGCTTGCCCTCTTGCAACGAGTGCGTATTTACACTGACTATCAAGTCGAGCTGGTTCGCCTTGGTTTCCGATTGCATCTACAATTCTCCCACTATCGCCTCGATTTGAATGTGCTTTTTCGGCGGATTCGCAAAAGCGCAATGGTCTTGATGATTCAAATTGTTGTGCAAGTATTCGCATAGGTTCTGCGGTGTGGTTGCAACCCTCAAATTCCCATGCACCCGCACCCTCTGAGGCAGCGTACATTACGCCCTGCGGATCGTTTTGGTCAAGGGGAAACGCTTGATCTATAGATAGATTGGGGCAACCCATGACCCCAGCAACGACTTTGCCATCTTCAATTCTCCCAAGGGCTATGGCGTAGTGCTGTCCACGCAAAAACCCTTTCGTGCCATCGATTGGGTCAAGGGCCCAGTATCCATCCCCAGTTCCATCGTGGTTGCATGCATCGATTGCGTCAAGCATCTCGGCTTCGGATACTTGCGACCTCCAAGATCGAACCGCTTCAAGTACGGCTTTACGAATGGTAGTTTGCGTATCTGTTCGTAATGTGGCAGCATCTTCTTCGCCAACGATAAGCCGGTCACCCTTTGCTATTGTGTCAGCTAAACTGAGGGAAATAATTGCCTGAACGGCAAAGTCGGCGACAGTTACGGGGCTCCTGTCGTCCTTTGTGACTTCACAAAGTTGCGCTAAGTTTGCTTGAACTGCTCTTGAAACAGCGCATGCAGTGCTGACGGCCTCAAGGGCTGCTGGAATAAGTCTATGCTGAGATTGTAAACTACTCATAATTTCTTCTCTAATCGGCTAAAAACCCGTATTTTAACCACCGTTTCAGAAACAGTACGTTGTATTGGGACCTAGCACCAAAGGGGTCTGCCTCCTCAAGCGGCTGACCTTAAAAAAACACCCTTAGGTCGAGATGACCTAAAGGGTGTTTATACGTATCAAAGGTGGTGGGGGTTCTTATGCAACGAATGTTGCTTTGTACTCACCGATTGCCTTTGCAAAATCATCATCAAGTCCCTTAAAGGACTTTGATTCTACGAGTGTGTCTCTTGTGGATTTTGCGGTTGAATGCATGTATTCAAGGAGTCCTTCTTCAAAAGCGTGCACTTTGTCCAGTGCAATGTCATCTAGGAAGCCTTTTGATGCAGCATAAATTGCTATTGCCTGATCAATCGCATTGTATGGAGTGTATTGGCCTTGCTTGAGCAATTCAACAAGACGCGCACCGCGATTTAACTGTTGCTGGGAAGCAGCATCGAGCTCAGTACCAAGTTGCGCAAACGCTTCAAGTTCACGGAAGGCAGCGAGGTCGAGTCGAAGCGAACCCGCAACTTCTTTCATCGCTTTGATCTGCGCGTTGCCACCAACACGGCTCACAGAAATCCCTACGTTAATCGCAGGTCGAACGCCAGAAGCGAATAATTCTGGCTGCAGGTAAATTTGACCATCCGTAATTGAAATCACATTCGTAGGAATATAAGCCGAGACGTCGCCTTCTTGCGTTTCGATGATTGGAAGTGCCGTCAATGAACCGCTACCGTTGGCATCTGATAATTTAGTTGCGCGTTCAAGTAATCGGCTATGCAGATAGAACACGTCACCGGGGAATGCTTCGCGGCCAGGAGGACGGCGAAGAAGAAGTGACAGCTGCCTATACGCGGCTGCTTGTTTTGAAAGGTCGTCGTAAATACAAAGCGCGTGTTTTGGTGTCTTGTTTTCATTGCCCTGCCACATGAAGTACTCGCCCATTGCGCAACCGGCGTATGGTGCGATGTACTGCAAGGGTGCCGCTGTTGATGAACCCGCAACAACAACAATAGTGTATTCCATCGCACCGTTTTTCTTGAGTGTGTCAATAACACCCGCAACTGTTGAGTCTTTTTGACCAACAGCAACGTAGATACAAACAACTGCCTCGTCAGTACCCCAGTATTGTTTTTGGTTAATGATGGCGTCAATTGCAACAGCAGTCTTGCCAGTTTTACGATCGCCAATGATAAGTTCTCGTTGACCACGACCGATTGGAATCATGGAGTCAACCGCTTTGATACCAGTTTGCATTGGTTCAACAACAGGTTGGCGGGCAGCGATGCCCGGTGCAACGATATCCAACTTTGATGAACTTGAAGCGTTGATTGGTGGGCCACCGTCTACTGGGTTTCCAAGTGGGTCAACGACTCGGCCAAGGAGTTCTGGCCCGGTGGGAACTTCAAGTAATCGCTTGGTAGTCCTAACGGTGTTGCCTTCTTCTACAGCAAGATAGTCGCCGTAAATGATTGCACCAACGGTGTCCTCTTCAAGGTTCATCGCCTGGCCCATGACAGTGCCGCGTGGCGTCTCGAACTCAAGTAACTCTCCAGCCATGCAGCCAGAAAGTCCATAAATTCGTGCAATTCCGTCACCAACCTCGACTACTTGGCCGACTTCAGAGATTTCAAGTTCACTGCTGAACTGTTCAATTTCTTGCTTGATGACTGATGTAATTTCGTCTGTTTTAATCTTCACGATGTTCCTCGCCTTCGAAAAGGTCTTTTCTTAGTATTAGTTATCTTCTAGATACGTTTCAAATTTTTCTCTGATGGCTGTGCCACCATTATCTTGTATTGATTCAGAGAGTCGTCGTAGTTTTGTTTGTACGGATCCGTCAATCAAAGTGTCGCCAATTCGAACTTTGATTCCGCCGAGCATCGCCTTGTCCACATATGGATGTAGAACCGGTTCTTTGCCAAGCATTTTTTGGATGTGGTTTTTAATGCTGTCCATCGTTGATGCATCGACTGCAACAGGTGTAAACATGTCTACCTCGACTCTGCCAAAAGCGTCTTGTACAAGTTTGTCGTATGCGTTTGTAATTGGCTCAAGGTGGTGCAATCGCCCTTTGTCGTTCAGGACAAGAAGGAATCGAAGTGTCAAATCCGTAATTCTGTTTGAGAAAATCGACGAAAGCGCAGTTCCTCGAGCAGAAACATCAATGATAGGCGACGATAAAAACAATCCAACTTTTTGGTCTTGTCTCGCAAGTTCGCAAATTTGTTCAAGTTCGTCAGCGATTTCGACAATTTTGTCATTGCCGCCCGCATCAAGTGCTAATTCAAACAAGCTACGTGCGTAGACATTGGCCAATGCATCGGTTTGCGTTGTCACTTCGAAGACTCCGTCATTTCTGTGAGGGATTCATCCACAAGTGCTTGTTGATCCTCCATAGAGATTTCACGGTCAAGAATACGACTAGCAATCGCTACCGCAAGGCTACTTGCTTCTTGGTGTAGTTGGCCAATTGCAGCTTTTTTCGCTGCATTGATATCTGCAGTTGCAGCAGTTTTCATTTCAGCAAGTTCCCGTACGTTATTTGTACGGAGTTCTTCAGCAGCAGCTTTTGCGTCGAGTCTTGCCTTGGCAATCATCTCGCCAGCCTCTGCTCTTGCTTTACTGAGTTCTTTTTCGTATTCAGAAAGGGCTGATTTAGCCTGTTTTCTTGCTTCTTCTGCTGCGTCAAGATCATCGCGCAATTTTTGATCGCGTTCGTCAAGACCTTTAAGAATATGTGGCCAGACGAATTTCATCGCGAGCAACAAAAAAACCGCGAACACGACGATCGTTGTTCCAAGTGTGAGTAACTGCACATCTACAGGAGAGGCAGATTCAGATGCAATGAAGGGAATCATCAAAGGAGGTCCTTCCAGTGGGGGGTTAATTTGGTAATCCAGCGGACTTGCGTACAAGCCCGCTGAACTATAAATCCAAATTTAGAGAGTGCCAAGCAAGCCTACAACGACTGCAAAGAGGGCAACGCCTTCTACAAGTGCAGCGGTGATGATCATGTTTGTGCCGATT
>JACNLR010000151.1 GCA_014381385.1 Planctomycetota bacterium
ACGAAGTGCAACAATTGCACAGAACACGTGGAGTCGTTTATTGCAAGCAGCAAGCCAAATTGGTCAGAGTGAACATGCCGGATGTTTAGTGCAAGTGCCCTGGGAACACGCTAAAGATGAAAGTGAGCAAAGAGAATATCTCTGGTTTAGAGTTGTCGAAGTACGTGAGGCGGAAGTTATCGGCGAATTAGCGCATGTACCAGACTTAGTTACGACGTTGCGCGAAGGTCAAAAAGAGACAATCACAAAACAGGATATTACTGATTGGATTTTGTTGACACCAGTTGGTCCTATGGGACCAAGCGACATAGATGCTATCAATTCATTTTTGACTCAATTTAAGAGTTGAAGAATCACGACAAGCAGCCCCGCAATTAATGCAAGGACAACGCAAAAGAATGCGAGTTGTGCGGTAATGGGCATCGGCCTGAACCTATGCTGCAGTTCATCACCACCGGAAAGTTCCAACTCATCCCAATCAATATCTATAGAGTTTCGCTTATTGTCGAGCAAAATCTGTCTTGCCTCTTCGAGGTCCTCTTGCCTAACTTGAAGAGGTACGCCAACTGTCCCTTGAGATAAATTAACACCCATGCCGATTGCGGGTAAGGCGAATACAAAAGCGTCAATACCATTGTCACGCAGAACAATGGCAAGAATATTTGCTTCAAATTCCGTTTGAGGTGCAACGAGTGTTACTAAGTCTTTACTCATTCGAAACTATCGCCGCTACTCTTGTGGGGTTGGATAACCTCAACAATTTGTTCCGTTTTTGCCTTGAGCCACTTTAACTTCCGTGCAATCATGCGTAAGAAATCTGAGCCTGCAATAGTTCCAAAACTTCCCGTTTTATGCACATGAAACACGCTTTCAACTATAAGTGCTTCTTTCATAAGGGGTGGAATAATCGAAAGTTCCGATGGAAGCAACGGTGAAGTTGTAAATGCGTTGTAACCTTGCACCATAGATCTAATTGTATGTCCCCTGAAACTGTCTGGCCAATTACTTACGTCATCTATTCCCATACGCATCGAGAATTGTAAGACACCGTTAGCGAGGTCGGTTATGCGCTGAGCAACTTGCAACGAATCGAAATCAATAACAGCAACTATATCTCCATCTTGGTAAAGCATATTTCCCGGATGCCAATCTCCGTGAACTACGGAGGTTGGAAGAGTTGAAAAACCAACAGAGTCTGTCACTTTTTTTGCGTCTTCGTATTGCTCCCCAATATAGGCAGTTGTTTCTTCCATTCCCTTTACTTGTTCCACGCTTTCAAAGCGTAAAAGAACGTCGACCATTTCTGAAAGTGCTTTTTGGGTGCTTTCTATTTGGTGATACGATTTTTTATACACAGCTGGTTCATCGGAAAAATCCCGAAGCAAGTCGTGGCAATGCGCTAGAACTCTTCCGGAATCTGCTGCGGCTGGATTTGATTTATCAAATCGATGGCCGTGTATAAAGTGAAATAGTTCATAGATGCGTCCATCTTTCTCAACTAGGGTCTTCCCATCAATTGTTTCTATAAGTCCAGCGACGGGAAATCTATGATCCCCGAGTTCTTTTTGAACCGCGTGCGAAAAATGCACGCGGTCAAGATTGTCGCGGCCAGCGGCGCGTCTCTTTAGAAGATAGCGACCTTTTGTTGAGCATATAACTAGTTTTGGAGCGTGACGTGACCCCTTTTTATAGTCTTTGATTCGTTGTATTGCGCCGATGTCGTATCGACTTAAAATCATGACCAACTCTTGGCCATCAATTTCTTCCGCAACTTCTTGCTCTAATTCTGGCAACTCATCTTTGTTGTTTAGTTCGTTTGACACGTTAATATATTATGCCAAATCGGTTTAGCAGTCACGCTTAGCGTTTTGCTAGAATGAGTGGCGGCCTAAGTTGTTACTCCGCGTTTTGCGCTTGTTCCTTGATTCGGTCGACTGCACCTTTGATTTCAACGATTCGCCGACTGGTTTCACCATCCAAGCACTTGCTTGCAATCGTATTGGATTCGCGAAGCATTTCTTGAGTAAGAAAGTCTAACGTCCTACCAATTGGTTCTTCCTCGGGACCACCGATGAGTTCGCGGAACTGCACAAGGTGGCCGTCTAAGCGAGAGATTTCTTCAGCAATATCTGTTTTTTCAGCAAAAATTGCAACTTCTCTTAGCGTATCTGGTTCTGAAACATTCGCGCCCACTTCGGCAAACAGCGTTTCCATTCTCTGGCGAAGTCGTTCTTGGTATTCACAAACAATTTCGGGAGCGCGTTCTTTAATATGCGAGAGGTGCTCCGTAATCTTTGCTAATTGCACGTCAAGATCCTCCTCGAGTGTTTTGCCTTCGCGCCTGCGCATCTCGAGTACTTTTGCGCAACCGTCTTTCACCAGTGAAAGTAAGATTGGTTTCACTCGAAGTGCAACGTCTTCTTCTGCGTCGTTGCTTAAAACACCTGGCAATGAAAGAAGTCTGCTCACTTCAATGGCAACATCCGAATCAACTGCGCGAAGCGTATTGATGTAATCAGCAAGAACGTCTGCATTAATGGTAGCAACACCATGTTCAGGGGCATCGATGAATTTAACATTTATCGTGACACTACCGCGAGTAATTTGTTTGGAAACAATTGCTTCAACCTCTGCTTCGAGGTTTTGTAACAAATCGGGTAGACGAATATTTGATTTATAAAATTTGTTATTGACCGTTCGAATTTCTACTTGGAGCGAAACGCCTTCTTCTCGAGAAGATGCGCTTCCAAAACCAGTCATCGACCGAAGCATGTTTTAATTACCACCCGTTGGGTTATCTGAGTCGCCAGAACCTGTTGGGTAATCGGAAGTACTTGACGCTGGCGAAGTCGTTGGAGCGAATGTTCCATCCGTTGTAGTTGTAATTGCTGCCGCAGGCTCTGTACTTTCTTCAACTACTGACTTACTCTCAACAAGGTTTAAAGCAACAGCAGTCCCCAAAAACAAAATGAAGGCTACTACGGTCATAACCGTAAGAGCGTCACCGACTCTGCCGCCAAAGACTGTGTCTGTACCGCCACCACCAGCTCCGCCAAACGCTGAAGCAAGTCCACCACCTTGAGGTCGTTGAACGAGAATGATGAGAATCATTGCTATCGAGATAGCAATGAGTACGATTGTGAGAATTAGGAACGTGTTGTTCATTTCATACTTCCTGTGCTTTGTACGACTCGCAAGCCGCCGTAACAATTGCATTAAACGAATCTGCGGACAAGGCTGCGCCACCTACGAGTGCGCCATCAATGTCTTGGCAGGCAAATAACTTTGCGGCATTTTCGGGTTTCACCGAACCGCCATACTGAATGCGAAGGGTATTCGCAATTGATTCATCATACAACCCGCAAATACATTTGCGAATCTCTTTGTGGACACTTTGTGCATCTTCTGGACTTGCAGTTTTTCCGGTGCCTATAGCCCAAACAGGTTCGTAGGCAATAACAACCATCTGCATTTGCGCAGGAGCCACGTCAGCGAGACCCGTTTGGAGTTGCCCAAGCACTACTTCAAGGGTTTTTCCTGCTTCCCGCTCTTCAAGTGTCTCGCCGATACAAAGTACTGTTTGAAAGCCATCTAGAATCGATGTTTTCATTTTTTTAGCAATCAATGTGTCCGATTCGCCTACAACATGGCGCCGTTCGCTGTGCCCTATAAGCACGCTCGATACGCCAATATCGTTGAGCATTGCCCCGCTCACCTCTCCTGTAAACGCGCCGTTTGCCTCGTGCCAAATATTTTGGGCTCCAAGGCACAAGGAAGTCTGGTCAATAACGCTATCTACCGCTTGGAGATACAAAAAAGGAGGATAAATCACAACCTCGCAGCAATCACACGTACCCACGTGGTCAGCCACCGCGCCTGCAAGAAGCATGCCAGACTCTACGTCGGTATTCATCTTCCAATTGCCACCAATAATAGGTCTACGTTTCATCATCTGAACCGCACAGGATACCAGAAACCCGCGAATCTCTCGCGATGGCTCTACATCAGAGAGTACAATCCGCTTTTTCAACCCATACATGCAGGAATCATTTTATGACGCAGAGCGCTGCTGACATCCGAAGACAATTTCTTGACTTTTTTGCCTCGCAGTGTGCTCACGCCGAGGTACCCTCGAGCCCAGTCATCCCGCATAACGACCCCACGCTCCTCTTTACAAATGCTGGTATGAATCAGTTCAAGGATGTCTTTCTGGGGCGTGGAACAAGACCCTACACAAGAGCCGTTGATACGCAAAAATGTATTCGAGCTGGTGGAAAACACAACGACCTTGAAGATGTTGGTCGCGACACATACCACCATACTTTTTTTGAAATGCTTGGCAACTGGTCTTTTGGCGATTACTTTAAAGAAGACGCAATCAAGTGGGCTTGGAAATTGTTTACGGAAGTTTGGGGGCTCGAAAAAGATCGTCTGTACGTCACCGTTTTTGCTGGTGATGAACAAGATAGTCTTGAAGCAGATATCGAAGCAGAAACCATATGGAAAGAATGTACTGACATAGAGCATTCACACATTACACGTTGGGATCGCAAAGACAATTTTTGGGAAATGGGAAACACCGGACCATGCGGTCCTTGCAGCGAAATTCATTATGACTCCACTCCCCACAAAGATGGTGGCCACTTGGTAAATTTGGACGATCCGAATGTCATTGAAATTTGGAACTTAGTCTTCATCCAGTACAACCGAGGTGAAGATGGAGCGCTAAGTCCCCTTCCCAACCAGCACGTTGACACTGGGATGGGTCTTGAACGAATTGTGCGAGTATTGCAAGGTAAAAACAGTAATTACGACACCGATCTTTGGACCCCAATTTTTACATTAATCACAAATCTAACCGGTGCGCCACCGTACCGTGGTGATTTACATGCACATACCGATATTGCGTATCGCGTTCTTGCAGACCATATTCGTTGCCTTGTTGTTGCTGTTGCAGACGGCGGAAGACCGGGAGCTGCTGGAAGAGAATATGTACTTCGAAGAATTTTACGTAGAGCAGTAAGGCATGCACACCAAACTTTTGGCGTTGATGGTCCATTGTTGTACAAACTCGTGCCCGCGGTTGTGGAAACACTCGGCGAGGTATTCCCAGAAATACATAATAATAAAGAACATATTGCGCAAATTATTCTTGATGAAGAAGAGAGTTTCTTAAAAACTCTTGACCGTGGAATCGAACTGTTTGAAAGGGCGGTGAAAGAAGGCGATGGAAAAAATATTGATGCAACGAGCGCTTTTACGTTGCACGACACGTTTGGTTTTCCAATTGACTTAACACAGGTCATGGCAGAAGAGCGAGGCCTCTCTGTTGACCGAGCAGGTTACGAAGTGCTTATGAAAAAAGCGAGAGAGACATCTCGGGCTATAAGTGACATAGATCAAAAGATGCAACTTCCTCCTGAAATACTAGGGAAACTTACCTCGCTGCAAATTAAACCCACCAACGACCAACAAAAATACGGCCGAGGTGTTACAAATTCTCGCATCAAAGCTATTTGGAATGGTAAGGAAATCGTTGCCAAGGCAGACGGGTCGATGGTGTTTGGGCTCATCCTAGATAAAACCCCTATGTATGCAGAACAAGGTGGTCAAGTAGGTGATGTTGGTATTATTGTCCGTGGGCAAAACAGCTCGCAAGATCGTTGTGAGTTTCTTGTGAATGAAACCCACCGATACGGAGACTACGTTTTGCATGTCGGAAGGACGCTTGAAGGTGTTATGCTTGAGGGCGACCAAACAACAGCGACCGTAAATGAAAAACAACGAGCAAACATTGAGGCTAACCACACGAGCACGCACTTGTTAAACCATGCGCTCCGTACAGTTCTTGGTGATGACGTGCAGCAACGCGGCTCGCTTGTGGACCACGATCGACTTCGGTTTGACTTTTCGTTCGCACATGCTATGACAGACACACAAGTTGCGCAGGTCGAAAATATTGTTAGCAACGCAATTGCAGATGTATTACCAATTGACGCAAAAGAAGTATCGCTCAGTGCTGCAATGGAAATCAATGGCGTTCGTGCTGTGTTTGGCGAGCAATACCCTGATCCAGTTCGCGTCGTGAGCATCGGGGCAACTGTGGACGAACTTCTTGAAAAGCCTGCTGATGAAAAATGGTACAACTGCTCTATTGAGTTTTGTGGTGGGACGCATCTGGAAAACACACAAGACGCAAAACATTTTGTATTGCTGCACGAACAAGCGCTTGCTTCTGGAGTTCGACGAATCATTGCGGTCACAGGTATTTCTGCGGAAGCTGCGCATATTGCTGGCGCTACAATCATGCAACAAATCGACGATGCGAAATCGCTAGAAGGGGAAGAACTTTTACGAACGTATAACGATTTAAGTCGTGAAGTTGATGAACTCACTATATCGCAACCGAGCCGACACGCTGCAAAACAAGCACTGCAAGTGCTTCATAGTCGCGTGCGAAATATACAGAAAGAAGTCGCATCTTCTATAAAAGATCACGTTCTTGACCAAGCAAGAGTAATCGCAGATCTTGAAGAAAATATTATCGTTGCAACAATAAATGGCGCAGACAAAGAGTCGATGATGACAGCGCTCGACGCAGTTCGTTCAAAACGACCAAAGGGAGCCGCCATTTTATTCACTTCAGACACCGCAACAGGTAAGGTTATAATTGTTGCGGGTGTAAGC
>JACNLR010000116.1 GCA_014381385.1 Planctomycetota bacterium
GTCGATGGTGCTGCCTGCGAGGGAGATTTCTTGATTGGCCCAGCAGTTGTTCATCTCGATGGTAAAGAAGAGCCCTTCTTTAAAACCGAACAAACTCGAATTACAGTCCCTGCCAAAGATGGATCAGGTGAAGTTCTCGGTTTGTTTATAGAGAACTTAGGTACATTTGTAACTGGCGTTGCTGTCGGGGATGAAATCACCATTACTACTGATGGTCCCCAAGAACATGAACTTGAAGAAGTACGCGGTGCAAAAGTAGTCATTACATTTAATTTGGTTCAAGCAGTGCGGATTAACGCCCTGACGGACGACGAAATGATTGCCTTCTTCGGGCTTGAATCGGTTTCTGTTTTACGAGAGCAAATACAACTCGCTCTTGAACAACGGCGTGATCAAGACCAAGCAGCCGTCCTTCGAAAACAGGCGACAGAAGAAATTGCAAATCGAGTTGAAATGGAACTCCCCGAAAAAACAAGTGCAATGCAAGCCGACCGCGACTTGCAAAGACTTCGAACGCAATTACAATCCTCTGGCCGAATGTCGATGGAAGAAGTTGAAGCCGAAGTAGCTAAAGTACGGAGTGGCTCGGCAGAAGAATCGAAGAAACGATTAAAATTGTATTTCATCTTGACGAAATTAGCAGACCACTTCCACGTGACTGTGAGTGAGATGGAAGTAAACGCGCGAGTCGCCGAACTCGCGATGCAAAATGGAAAGCGACCTGAGGAAATGCGTAATGCACTTGCTAAGCAAGGTCAACTACCACAAATACAAGCCGTGGTTCGCGAAGATAAAGCAGCTGACCAGCTCGTAGCAGCTTGCACAGTGACAGATATGCCAGTTGAAGAATGGCAAGAGCAACAAGATGGCGGCGCTGAGAAGAAGAAGAAGACCAAAAAGAAATCGACTACTAAAAAGAAGACTTCAAAAAAAACCACCAAAAAATCTGCTGCGAAGAAGTCATCGAGTAAATCGTAATGTTCTTTGCGTCAGGTTTTGCTGATGTTATTCCAGCGATTCTCGTGCTTGTTATTGTTGCAATAGTAGGATGCGTGGTGCTTCTAAGCCTGAGGCGAAACGTCAAGAACCCTCCTCTACCTCCGATTCCATTTACCCTCGGTGATCTAAAGAAATTGCTTGATGATGGCTCAATAACGAATGAGGAATATGAAAAAGCGAAGCAAGCTATTATTGATTTAGTGAAGAAATCAACGACCGATAGCCTTGAAAAGGACTTCTAGGGCTATATAAAACTCATTCTCGCAGTAATACTTGTGGTCAAACGCTCTTTTTTGTGTCACAATTGGTGAGAGTGGAATGGAACTTTTGAAGAAGAAGAGAGTAAAAGAGTAAGAATGACAGATAAAACGAACGACGATAATCCGCCAAAGCCTCCCTCAGACGATGGACTCCCCCTCGGAGGATCAGAGGATGGCTTTCCGGGACGACGAGTAACGACTTGCTCGTTTTGTGGAAAGACTTCAAGAGAAGTTGGACCAATGGTCGAGGGGCCGAATGAAATTTACGTGTGCTCTAATTGCACCGATTTATGCCAGAACATTTTCAAACAAGAACGGCGTAGAATCAGCTCGGCAACCCCCGCTTTCAGTTCTATTCTGACACCAAGACAAGTCAATGAATACCTTGATCAATACGTGATAGGACAAGACAGAGCAAAGCGCTCCTTGGCGGTTGCAGTACACAATCATTACAAGCGACTCTCGCAAATTGATAATGCTGACCGAGAGGTAGAATTAGACAAGTCAAACGTGTTACTCCTTGGCCCAACTGGCACAGGCAAAACGCTACTTGCAAAAACTCTATCCCGTATATTAAATGTTCCTTTTGCAATCGCAGATGCAACGACACTCACAGAGGCTGGCTACGTTGGCGAAGATGTAGAGAACTTACTTTTAAAATTGTTGCAAGCCGCAGACTTTGATTTAGATGCAGCACAGCACGGTATTATTTACATCGATGAAATAGATAAAATTGGCAGAACCTCTCAAAATGTTTCTATTACAAGGGATGTTTCTGGCGAGGGTGTCCAGCAATCGCTTCTTAAAATGCTTGAGGGTGTAGTTGCCAATGTGCCACCACAGGGCGGACGGAAACACCCAGAACAACAATATATTCAAATGGATACCTCGAACATCCTCTTTATCTGTGGAGGATCATTTGACGGTATCTGTGACATCATTTCAAAACGTGTTGGAAAATCGAGGATTGGATTTGGTGGTGCAACTGGCGATGAGATATCAGAGCAAAATGAAAAAGCAGAGTTACTAGCGCAAGTCATTACAGATGACATATTGCACTTTGGGCTCATTCCAGAACTCCTCGGGCGGTTGCCAATTACAACGCCGTTGATGCCATTGACAGAAAATGCGATGGTTCGTATTTTGACAGAGCCAAGAAATGCTATTGTGAGACAGTACCAGCACCTGTTTAGCTTAGAGTCTGCGAAGTTGGAGTTTACAGATGCAGCCTT
Organism: Planctomycetota bacterium; assembly: GCA_014381385.1. GTDB lineage: Bacteria > Planctomycetota > Phycisphaerae > Phycisphaerales > SM1A02. Next base: position 2,492 of record JACNLR010000116.1, read on the forward strand.
GCACCTAATAGCAAAACGCGCGATGGAGCGAGGCACTGGCGCAAGAGCGCTTCGAGCAGTCATAGATAACTTTATGATTGATGTCATGTACGACCTTCCCGACCGCGAAAATGACGATGCGTTGTACCTTATTGACGCAGTAGACATCGAAAATGGTCTTGACCTCGATAAGATAAAGCAACCCCCCGCTGAAGCGAAGGAATCGGCATAAAACCGCCTAAAAAGGCTTGACTGCGTGGCTTTCGGAACCTGAGATAGTTGGTATAATGGTATATTCGCCTGAAATGGTCGAAGGAGATTTATTATGCCACGCGTATGTTTTTTTACAGGTCGTAAAACAAAAGTCGGAAGAAAGATTCGTTACCGAGGTAAGCCAAAGTACCAAGGTGGTATTGGTCTGAAAATTACTGCAAATGACAAACGCAAATTCAAACCGAATTTACACACTGTGCGGGCAATCGTAAACGGTAAACCTGTGCGAATTAAAGTCTCAACAAAGGCAATTAAACAAGGTTTAGTTGTTAAACCACTAAAACGAAAATTCGGCTATACACGCCAACAGAAGCAACTAGCAGCGGAATAACGCTAGTTTTTGAAAAAATTACATAAAAGTCACATTTATTTGTGATAACGTCCGAAAAAAGACGCACTAAATGATAGAAATAGTTGACAGCAGGCAATACCTGCGTATTCTAGAAGTGTCAATATAACGCCAAGGTCACACCCTACTGGGACAAACTATGCTCTTTTGAGCAACAAAGTCCAAACATACCATGTGACCAAAGCCAGAAAATGTTAAAAATTGGGTTTGTGTACATAGTACATAGGTGAGGTACGTAGTTACGCAGTTTTGCGGATGCGTGGAATAAGGATTGGAATACCAGCAAGGAATGAGTGACAGATCAGATATAGAACGCGTGCGCGATGCTGTTGACCTCGTTGCACTCATATCAGAGTACGTCCCCCTCCAGCCAAAAGGTCGGGAGTGGGTCTGTGTATGTCCATTTCATGATGACCATAAACCCTCCATGAATGTTGTTACACATAAAGAACATGCCTTTTATAAGTGCTTTTCATGTGGTGTATCTGGTGATTGTTTTACATTCGTGCAGGAGTATCTCAAAAAAGATTTTGGTGAAGCTCTACGGTTTCTTGCAGACCGTACTGGTATTGAATTGTCAAACTCGCAGCATAACGAAGATACGAATCAGTTGCGGAAAAAAATACGCAAGGCGATGGAGTGGGCGCAGAATAAATATATCGATGCACTAGCCACAAGCGAAGGCATCTCAGTGACAGAAACTATCCGTCGCCGTGGAATTAGCGATGAGTCAATGAAGATGTTTGCAATTGGGGTTGCTCCCGATTCTTGGACATTTTTGAGTGACATGATCGGGACAATCGAAGACCGTATCGAAACGTGCCTCGAAGCTGGATTGATAAAACGCAAGGAATCTACGAGTCGCATTTACGACACATTCCGAAACCGAATTATGTTCCCCATCTTTGACGAAACCGGTTCTCCGATTGCTTTTGGTGGTCGACGAATCAACGAAGAAGACGAACCAAAATATATTAATAGCCCAGAAACAGAGATATTCCATAAATCACAAACGTTGTATGGATATCACCTTGCAAGACATACGATTCAAGCAGAGAAAAAGGTTTTCGTTGTCGAAGGCTACACAGACGTCATTGCTTGCCATCAGGTAGGAGTTGCGAATGTTGTGGCGACGCTAGGAACAGCTCTTACGCCAAAACATGCGGACAAGTTATCCCGCGTTTGCGATGAAGTAACGCTAGTCTTTGATGGTGACGAAGCAGGACAACGTGCGGCCGATCGTGCTGTTGAAGTGTTCTTTGCTAAAAACATAGATGTCAAAATTTGTGTTTTGCCAGAAGGCAAAGACCCGTCAGACTTAGCGAAGAGCAAAGAAGACCTGCTTCGTTGTTTTTCTGCATCAGTTGATGCAATTGCGTACAAACTGCAGAGGCTCGATGCCTCACTACAAACAACAGAGACGATTGCCGGTAAGTCTAAGCGGATTGACGCATTTATAGGCGAACTTGTCCGACTTGGTGTCGGGCAGTTATCCGGAATTAAGAAACCTCTTGTGTACGAGCGGATTAGCGAGCTTATCAAAGTACCTATGGATGAAATCGAATCACTTGTTTCTGCTCGATCTAAAACTCAGTCTAACCCAAAACAAAATGTGGCAACTAATGAACGTAAGCCAACAGTATCGATAGACATATCGCGCGCACGACAAATTGCTGAGCACGAGTTTTTAGGTGTGCTTCTTTTTGACCCAATAGAATCGTCCGCAGCTCTTCGCGAGCAAGACACCAAAGTGCATGAAGAGGATTTTTTAGAACCAATTGCGTCAAACATCGCGCACTGCTTGCTTCATAAACTCTATGCAGGAACGACTTTCACTATGCAGGAGATTCTTTCTGATTTAGATGAACAGAGTGGGAATCAAGCATCAGCACTGTATTTTATTGGGCAGCGAATTTGCGAACAAAACGAGAGCGTCATGCTCTCAGTCAAAATGACGATGGACGCATTTAAAAGTTCGCTTGAAGAGAAGGCAATCGCCGACGAGGTGCGTGAGCTTAAAAACTATACAGATTCAGGGCAACGTGCTAAAGCTGCACAACAAACACTAGAATCTATTCGAAAACAAAAGAAGCGTGCCGTATGAAACAAAAGCACCTTCTCAATACAAATCAACGAAGCAACTGCGCAGTTGCTCTACTTTCATTTACTTCAAAGGAGTAAAAACGTGGCTACAAAAACAAAACGAACAACCAACGTAAGCATACCCGTGATGCACCCAAGCATGCAATTGCTAGTGAACGCGAGTGCTGCCCGAGGTTGGATTAGTTACGAAGAGTTAAATTCAGCGCTGCCAGATGAATTTTTGACAGCGGATAAGATGGATGAATTGCTTGCCCTTATAGCAAATCTCGGTATTGACTTAATCGGCGAAGATTTTAGAATGCGACGTGGATGGGATCAGTTTTTCGTTCCCCTACAAACAAGTTTGCGGTTTAAGCGGGATACACCATGGAAAGATAAAGCGCAAGAGCTTGCAGAACTCGCGGAAGAGCAAGGTAAAGATCCAAAAGACAGTGTGCATATAGACGCGGATGACGAGTTACTTGATGAAGAAGAAGCACAAGCAGTCATCGCTCAAGCGCTTGCAGAAGCTTCATCAAGGCGAATTGATGACCCGATTCGTATGTATCTCACGCAAATGGGTAGCATTTCACTTTTGACTCGCGAGGAAGAAATTAGATTAGCGAAGAAGATTGAATGCACACGATTTGTGTTTAGGCGGCTCGTTTTAGAGTCGGATTATGCAGCAATGCAGGCAATTGATATCCTCGATTTAGTGCATGGTGGCAAACTTCCCTTTGACCGAACGATGCGAATTTCAACTGCGGAAGAAAACGCCAAACAAAAAGTAGCAAGTAGAATTCCAGTTAATACAGCGACTGTTCGCTTGTTACTTGCTGAAAATGAAAAAGACTGGGCCCTCTGCGAAGAAGGAGGCCTTCAGAAAAACGAACTTGAAACGGTTCGAGCAAGAATGCAGGCAAGACGAAGAAAGGTAGCCTCGCTCCTTGAAGAATGCTGCCTTCGTACAGCCAAAATTCAACCCTTGCTTCGCAAGTTGCAATCCATATCCAAGAAACTGAAACAAATTCAACGAGATCTTACGCTCGCAAAGAAAAAGAACAGCCAGTTTGATCCTGATGATGTAGTGGTTATGGAAGAAGAACTCGCTGGTTTACGTAGTTTGATTTTAGAAAGCCCCGAAGAATTAGAATCGAGGCTGAAAACCATTGACGTTGTCTTTGAAGAATACGATCAAGCGAAGCGCGATCTTTCTGGTGGCAACTTACGCTTGGTTGTATCGATAGCCAAAAAGTATAGAAACCGTGGTTTGCCATTTCTTGACATCATTCAAGAAGGAAACACAGGTTTGATGCGAGCAGTAGATAAGTACGAATACCGCCGTGGTTATAAGTTCTCGACGTACGCAACGTGGTGGATTCGACAAGCGATCACGCGTGCAATCGCAGATCACGCTCGAACAATTCGCGTACCCGTACATATGATCGAAACGATGTCAAAACTTCGTGGTATCCAAAAACGTCTTCTTCAAGAAATTGGTAGAGAGCCAACA
>JACNLR010000190.1 GCA_014381385.1 Planctomycetota bacterium
TTACAGTTGGCGGAAGCGGGTTGCGTTCCTTCGATCGTTATGCAAATCCGGATTTACCACTTCCCTTAAGCAATCTTGAAGTATTTGCTCAACCAAAAGCAGTAACAAGCAAACCCCAGGTTGTTGAAGGAACTGCCGAGTTTCTCTTTGCTGCGATGGGCGAGGCTGGTGTCGCTGTTTACGACAGAACCGCAATTAATCCAGATGAAGCGATAGAATTAATCGGCGGTATCAATGCTATCGATGTTTCGAGGGATGACCGGTATTTGTTTGTTGTTGAGTCGGGTGTAGGTCTACATATTTATGACAACCAAAATCCACTTGAAGCACAATTTGTTTCGACGGTTGTCATTCCAGATGCAATTCGAGTTATTCCTTGGGGAATTTATGCATTTGTCCCAGCAATGGAAGGCGGTCTTGCAATCGTGAATATTGCTGATTATTCCCTGCCATATATTGCAGCGGAAGTTGATGGGATTGTCGCAGCAGATGTACATTTGTTTAGTCATTACCAAATTGGAAACAATTTCGCGGTACGAGCTTATGTTGCTGACCCAACCAGTGGTATACATCTGATTGATTTACTTCCTGATATTGAATCACCACAAATCGTTGGTAGCATCGAAGGGCTTCAAGCATACGGTGTAGATATTTATACAAGATGGGTCGTTGCTACAGAAACTGAACCATCAAGAGAACATGATTATCTATATGTTGCCGCAGGTAACGATGGCGTCGTCATTTATGACATTACCGATCCTGACAATGTGTACGAAGTATCAAGCGTGAACCTTGAAGGAATCGCCGTCGATTTAGAAATCGTGAGCCAACTTGCTCCTCCAGGAGTTGATGATTATGCTGTTATTGCAAACGAAATATTAGGTTTACAGATGGTGGATGTTTCTGACCCATTAAATCCGATTGCGATTGGAACGGTTCCAGACAAGAACGGGATAACACGTGTGTTTGTAGAAATGCAACAGATGGATCGCTTTCTTAGCGAGCAAGGGGACACTTTAAAAGAAAATTCTCACCCATTTACTGGAACACTAAGTCGCCAAGACATTGTTCGAATTCTTTCAACTTCAATTGATTGCGAGTCAACTCCAGCATGCCCAGCAGATGTAAATGCTGATGGTGTCGTGGATGTTTCTGACATACTGTCAGTTGTGAATAGTTGGGGAATTTGTAGCGGGAATTGTGAGAATGATATTGATGGTGATGGCTTGGTTGGGGTAAGTGATCTTCTCGCAATCGTCAACGCTTGGGGTGTATGTAACTAGGGTCATGTCGAGGGTCATGTCGAGGGTCAGACCCTCGACATGACCCTCGAAAATGGAGCCGGGGAGAATCGAACTCCCGTCCCGATACAGTCAACAATACACGTCTACGCAAGTAGTCAGGTGTTCAATCTCGGTACTGTGTCACTACACCTAACAAACTGACACGTACCACTGCAAACTAAGTTTCTCATTCCTCCGCGGCTTGCGAGCACTTTGGAACCAGCCCGAGTTTTGCACACCGCGCTGTATCAGGCGTCGAGAACGGTGTGTCGCAGGTTATGCTGCGAGTGCGTAGTTAGCGTTGCCAACTAAAAATTGTGCATCCTTTTTACGTGGCAAGGATGCTCCACGTTACGCAATGTATTGCCTTCCCTGTCCGGTCGAACCCAGGTCGGCCCCTAAGATTTCAAAGAGCAGAGGATTAGTATACGCGAAACATTTGCAAAAGTAAAAACTGTATGTTTTTACTTTATTGCATTAAGGCGTCCAGTTGCCAATCAAGATGAGAAGGTCAACGACATTTACTACTCCATCGCCATTGATGTCTGCAGCTGGATCATTTGATCCCCAAGCACCAATTAGGAGGAGAATATCTTCAACGTTGACAACTCCGTCACCATTAACATCGCCGGGTATAGAAGGTTCGACCGCATCCGCTGTGAAACAGTCAACCCAATATTCTTGCCCACCCATTCGGATGTAACTCATATCGCCGGTAAAACTAACTTGACCGCAATCGTTACCGCCACCACCCCAGTCGACAGTCACGAGCACACCACCGATTGTGACACCATCAATGTCAAGCATATTTTCAAAATTCTTAAAGTCACCATTGATTTCCATGTTTAAGTTGCCGCCCCATTCGCCAAACTTGAATGACATGTTATTCATCCAATCGCCATCGGTACGTTCGATGTGCGTAGTTGCATTGTTGTAATGCAGTTCGTTATTAAAACTGCAAGCCATGCCGCCGTTCTCTACACTTACGCTACCTTTAACTGTTTCAGTGCCGTCTGACCATGTAAAGTGTTTTACGTAATGCGTGTAGTCGCCCGTTGTAAACGAATCTTCGTTTACATACATTGTTCCAAGCTGTAGGTCTTCAAAAGAAGGTTCGCAATCATCAACTTGCACCCAATCCCACTCAAAACAATCGAAGACATGTTCTTGGCCTCCTATTAAAAACTTATTGATGATGCCATCGCACTCAACTATGCCGCAATCGTTTCCTAAGCCACCTGATACGACGTTGAAGGTAACGCCACCAAAGACTTCACCGTCTAGATCGATGTAATTATCTACATTTCGAAATACACCGTTGATGGCAATGTTGATATTGCCACCAAATTCCCCAAATTGGTATCGGAAGTTTTCAATTGGACTAACACTGTCGAATAAAAAGACGGCGTTGATGTTATTGGTCCACAATTCTTGCCCTTCTCCACAAGCAGCGTTCCAATCAGTCACCTGAATGTGTCCGTCCGGAGTCGTGCTTCCGTCGGAATAATAAAACTGGTACGTTTGAACTGGTACCAGGTCTGTTACAAAACTATCCCCAAGGTGGTACTCTGCATTCAATGGCAAGTCTTCAAATGCTTCAGAGCAAAAGTTTACATCGACCGCAAGTTCTTGACCACCGATATCTAGATCACGGATTTTTCCGGTGATGGAAACCTCGCCGTTATCGTTTCCGTTGCCACCCGAGAGTACTGTAAATAAACACCCCCCGATAGTCAGACCATCGAGATCGCTAAATCGGTACACATTGCGGAAGTCACCGTTGAGTCCTACATTGATATTACCACCGTACTCTCCAAAGAGGAAAGAAACTTCCGACTGCGTTCCGATGGAACCTTCAAAGTCGTACCGCGCAGTAATGTTGTTCGTATTCAATTCGTTGTCGTAGCCATGCGCCCACAAATCGGTCGAGACAGTCGCTTCGCCAGTGTTTGTCCAAGTCCCATCCCACCGCTGAAATGGCACAAGTTTAACGTATACGCCATTAGAATTGAACGTATCCCAACAGGCGTACGTCGTCCCAACGGTCAAATCATCAAACGTTGGAAAATCTGCAAAACTGATTCCCGTGAACATAAGGCAACTTGTTGCTGCAACGAGCAAATTTTGATTGGTGCAATTCATAATCTCTATTCTCCTTACAAATAGTATAGATAGAGACCCATGCGTTGTACAAGGATGAGTTTCTAGATTAGTAGGAAGAATTTGTTTAAACGGTGTTAATTTGGGGTACAACAGCGCTTAGAATTCGCAAAAGCACTTCTGCTTGCGTTCCAAGGGCGTCTATATCTGAAATAATTTCACTGTCGTAGCAGGCTAAGACAGGTGCAGTTTGCTCTGCATATACCTCAAACCGTTTGCGTATAACGGATTCGTCTGCATCATCTGGGCGGCCTTGTTCCGTTGCACGATTTTGCATTCTCCGCACCATTTCATCGATGTCTTTACAAACGAGATGAATAATCATGAATGGATCAATGTATTCCTGCATGGCTTTAGCCTGTGGTTCACTTCTTGGAATCCCGTCAAGAAGTAAAATGTCACTCTGGGGACTATAAAGTTCTCTAGCGATGAGTTGGTCTACATGCTGACGCCACAATCTAACTGTCAAGAAATCAGGTACCAGTAAACCCTGCGATGAGTACCGCGTAAACTCCAAGCCAATTTCAGACTCTTTATCGAGCGAGCGGAACATATCACCAGTTGCAAGGTGGAAAAAACCCGGAATTGACCCAAGCATTTTCCCTTGCGTACCTTTCCCGACGCCAGGGGGGCCTATCAACAAAATAGATGGATATTTTTGTTCCATTGTGGGGGTGGGGTAGAATTGCGAATGATAGCCAAATTGTGGCACGAAGGTTATTGGGCTCCGAATCAAATAAATACCTCAGAGGAAATTGATTGGTTGTAGGATGCCAAGGATGCAGGGATTGACAAGAAGATGGGAAGAACCCGTAGAAACAGATTGCGCAAAGCCTCTCGTGGAGCGGATTCTTGCTGCTCGTGGGATTGAATCTCGCGAGGAGGCACAGCGATTTTTGGACCCTAAACTCTCAGCACTCGAAGACCCAAGTGAATTGCCTGGCGCACTGGAAGCTGCAGAAATAGTATGCAATGCACTAAGGGAAGGGAAAAAGGTGCTCATTTATGGCGATTACGACGCAGATGGAATTACTGCTTCTGCAGTTTTGTACCACATCATTGCTGCAGCCACCAACAAAGAGGGTCCTTCAATATATATTCCAAGCCGAATCGATGAAGGGTATGGTATTAATCCAGAAGCAATTGTGCGATTCAACGACGAAGGCATAGACCTCATCATCTCAGTTGATTGTGGTATCACGGCTGTTGAAGCTGCGCAAAAAGCAGTGGAACTGGGCATAACATTGATTGTTACGGATCACCACAAGCCAAGGGAAGATGGCAAGCTTCCTGATTGCGCTGCAATTGTGCATCCTGGTATAGACAAGGATCCGGTGACACCATTTGCAGGCGTTGGCGTTGCCTACCAAGTAGCATGGGCGTTTGCTCGTTCGTGGTCAAAATCTCAAAGCGTGAACGAAGAGTTAAAACAAACGCTCCTAGCAATGATTCCATTTGTCGCAATTGGAACAATTGCAGATATGGTGCCACTAAAAGAGGGCAATAGAATTCTTGCTCGTTGGGGTTTGCAACTATTACCGAGTACGTCTAATCCCGGTCTTCGTGCGATTATGCATAAGCTCGATACGCCAAAACAAAAACTGAATTCTTCGCACATTAGTTTTGGAATCGCGCCCTTGATAAACGCAGTGGGTCGACTTGCACATGCTGCAACTGCAGTCGACTTGCTTACACATCTTGATGGCAATCTTGCAGAAGCTGCTGCTAGCGAACTCTATGAACTTAATCGTAAACGCCAGATAGTCCAACGCGACATCGTAGAAGATGCTTTAAAGCAAATTGATGAGAGTAATTTGCAACAGAACAAAATAATTGTATTGCAGAATGACCAATGGAGCCGCGGAGTAGTCGGTGTTGCTGCTGGCAAGTGCGTCGAAATACATTACATTCCAACTATTTTACTTTCAGGTGACGGCGAGGAATATATCGGTTCTGCAAGAAGCATTACAGGGTTTTCTATGTTCGATGCTTTGTGTGCTTGCGCAGAGCATCTTTCAAAATTTGGGGGTCACGATATGGCCGCTGGATTAACACTTACTAAAGATAGTTATGAATCGTTTGTTAAAGCTATCAAAGCATACGCAAACAAACAAATCGACGATACGCTGCTGGTCAAATTAGTTAAACCAGACGTGTTAGCCCACTTGCACGAAATTAATTTGACTGCTGCTGTTGATATAGAAAAAATTGGACCCTTCGGGATTGGCAATCCCGCACCCATTGTTCAACTGATGGGCGTAAAAGTCGACGAAGTGCAAGTCATGGGAAGTGGCGGGGTACACTTGAGTATGAAGATTGGTACTTTAGGAACAAGAATCAGATGCATCTGGTGGAACAATGGTAAATACGCATCGAAATTACAACGAGGAACGCTGGTCAATCTTGTTGGAAAATTGAAAGTGAATGAGTTTCGCAGGAAGAGAACAGCAGAATTAGACCTGCTCGATATTGGATTACCAAGCAGCTAACTCGCCAACAATTGGCTCGACAAGATCTTTAAGAGTAACTATTCCGATCGGCTTCTTGTTCTTGGCAATAACGATAGCCATCGAAACTCCGCTCTTTCTTAAATCATGCAGTGCTTCGCGAACAGGCATATCCTCGGAGATAAAAATAGGATTTTTAAGTAACTCCGAAGTTTCGCTCTGAGGAGAAAGAAGCGCGCTTAGAACCGGAAGTACCCCCACCACGAAACCACGGCCGTCAACAACAGGCAAGCGGGTGTACGCGGTCGACCCAATGGCAGAGGTTCTTCTGGTTGTTGAAATAGTTACTCCAAGGCATTGCACTCTTGTCCACGGAACCATTTCACTTCGGACGGTAAGTGTCCGCATAGCAAGTACTCTGTCGGCCAATGTTATCTGTTCTGCGCTTAAAACTCCGCCCTCTAGCCCTTCTTTGAAGAGAAGGCCAAAGCGCCTACGTGGCGATGGTTCAATAGTACCTTCGTTCCCAAGAAAGAGGCGAGCGATTTTACCTACCGCTGCAACTACAGGTACGATTCCACTCCACCACAAAATTTTATCCGTCCAAAACAGTGTGGCGCTCCATTTGTATGTCCACGTATCTGTGTGGGAGCGGAATAAATCTTTTGGCAGTACTTCACCAAAAATGAATAGAATAGGAATCATAATCACAGCATTGACAACGATTGCCATCCAAGGCTCAAGCGATGTTTCTTCTAGAAGGCGAGCAGCGCCATAACTCGCTAGATAATTTGC
>JACNLR010000152.1 GCA_014381385.1 Planctomycetota bacterium
TTGCAACTCATGACAAGTGGGAAGCGTGCTGAATCTAGGCAGAAAGAAGTGAGCGAAATTAGCCGAGGCGTAAAAGCGCTTGCTCGGGAACTAAACGTCCCAGTTATTTGTGTGAGCCAGTTAAATAGAGCGGCAGAACAACGCGAAGGGCACAGGCCCCGAATGAGCGACCTCCGCGAGTCTGGTTCGATTGAGCAGGATGCTGACGTTGTAGCAATGCTGCACCGCGAGGCGTACTACCATATGAGTGATCAATCATGGCTAGAAGAAAACGACGACAAACAAAATCTTGCCGAATTGATTATTGCCAAGCAGCGTAATGGTCCAACTGCAACGGTAAAACTTACGTGGGATAACACGTGTACCCGATTCCACGATTGGACAGATATCACTCCGCCCGGTGGTGGATCAGGGTATGCAGCCGTTATGCCAAAGGGACCGGACGATCCGTTCTCAAATGATACTTTTGACGATCTCGCGATTTAAAAGAACGAGACCCACGCCAAAAACAGAATATATACACCGACAAGGACACTGCCTTCTTTTGGTTTTATTCGTTTATCCGTTGTAAGAAACCAAGCAAGCATTGTGATGGAGAACATGACAACAACATACACCCACGCACCGCTTGGTACCTCTATTGGATTTACAAGCATCGTGATGGGTAGTACAAACAGGATGTTAAATATGTTTGATCCGACTACGTTTCCAACAGCAAGGTCTGGGTGACCTTTCTTTGCAGCAATCACTGTTGTAACGACTTCGGGCAAACTTGTAGCAATTGCAACTATAGTTCCACCGACAACTATTTCGCTCATTCCAAGGGAAAGTGCGAAGGTAACAGCGCCAATTTCGGTTGCTTTCCCACCAATGCCTAATAACGCTATACCAGCGATGAGCATTGCCCATGCACCAATAGCAGAACACTGGACTTGCGGAATTGCATCTTTGCTTTGCGTAGCAATTTGGGAGGTACTGGTTTTTCCAATTGAGAACCATGTCCACATAAGGACGCAAAACAGAAACAGAAATCCAATCGCCCAAAATGTATTAAAACTTCCAAACAATGCAACGAGCCCGACTAAGCCAGTTGCTGCAACGAGGCAAGGGAACTCAACTTTTATAATTCTCCCAGTTACGGGGAGCTTGCAAATCAAGGCGCCAATTCCAAGGACAAGTCCAAGATTGGCAATGTTTGAACCAAAAATGTTTCCTAGGCAGAGGTCGCCATGGTCATTTGCCGAAGCGATAACATTTAACGCAAGTTCGGGCGAACTTGTGCTAAAAGCAACAATCGTAAGCCCGATTACGAGCTTACTAATACCCAGTCTCGTAGCAATAGCTACGCTACTCTCTACGAGTAGATGACCCCCAAAAATGAGCAATGCAATGCCCACGAGCAGGGTCACATAATAAAATTCTTGCGCAAATGTCGTAATGGCATCCATCTGTGGGTTGGATTGTAGAGATGTTGTCGAACATCGTACCCCCGAATGCCTTGCAATCTGGTAGGTTTTCCATCGTTGGATTGCAGTAAAGCAGTTCGTCTCCCGAGATATGACCAATTCCAAAGAAAAACAAGAACTCCACGACCACATCGTTGCAGCTGCAAAGGGTGATGAACTGTCGTGGCGATTTCTCGTAGATGCGTACTCTCACCGCGTATTTGCACTTATTCGGTCTAAATGCGGCAATGAGGAACTTGCAGAAGAGATTACGCAATCTACGTTTTGCACGATTGCACAGAAACTTGCTACATATACCGAAACAGGCAAGTTTGAAGCTTGGCTCTTTCGCATCGCGATGAACCGCATGCGTGACGAGATGCGGCGCAGGAAGCGCCACGCTGTCCCTATGGAGAATGAAATGATCGGTGTGCTCTCCAAGGGAGTTACGGATGAACGAGACGACGACGAGGCTGCAGTGGCAATCGCTCGGCTCAGAACAGCCGTCCGACAACTTTCGAGTTCTGATCAGGACATAATCCACATGCGCCACAGCGCAGGTATGAGCTATAAACAAATCGCAGACGTCCTAGGGGAGCCATTAGGGACGGTATTGGCACGCCAACACCGTGCTTTGGGTAAATTGAGAAGCCTTATGGATTGTGACGGTTATATGCAAAAGAACCCAAATATCGGGGCAATCGATGAAGGAGTAGGGCGTTAAACATGAAGTACGATATGGAACACGAAAAGCGACAATTTGAAGAAGATTTATCACCCCAAGAACGAGAGATCGATGGATTGCTCATTGAAGCGATGCAGATTTCGCCACCCGCTGGCCTTTCGAACAGGATTGCTGCAGCGTCGACCGATGCGCTCCTTGAAGGGCAACTCGCAGTTGCACTCGCACCTACAGCACCAGAGGGTTTGTCCAATCGCGTATTCACCGCTTCAGTTTCTTCCCTTCAGGGGACTCCCGCGGTCATCGGCCGCGTTGGTCTTACTACCACTTGGCGGCAAGTTGCAATGGCTGCTTGTGTTGTTTTTGCAGTACTTGTTGCCATTCGTTTTGGGGCACAACCTCAACAACAAGAACGAAACGCAGTTGCGATTGCGGTCGTTGAAGTTCTTAGTGTTGAGGAAGAGGGTCTTCTTTTAGAAGATCTCGACCTTACAGAATTTGATTATCTCGCTAGTACTCGCGAACTTGCGTTTGCAGATGTTGCCCTAAGCATGAACAGTTTACGCAACGATTTAGAGTTATGGCAATATGGCTTACTCACGGAGTGACACAATGAAACAAATAGCAATTCTTGGCGCACTATGTATTACAGTGCTTACTTTGGGTATGGCACCCCCCAACGATACGTCTTGTTGCGGGACTACATGTTTGATGCCCGCTTACATGATGTGCTTGCAACCAGAACAAGATAGCGGATTTGGTATGCAAGGTTCTCCCGACAGAATGCGAAGACCTAAACTCCGCTCAAGCGATAATCGTGACCAGTTAGATTCAGACAGAAAAATGCCAAAAAACATGGTTGAACATGTGATGGCGGTAGCAAATGAAATTGATCCCGACCTTGCTGCACAACTTGCAGCGGTTTGTGCAGCAGATCCCGAGGCTTTTCAGAAAATCATTCACAGGCAAGGTCGTAGGTTTGGATCACTTATTCGTTTGCGGGAAGATGATCCTGAACTTTTTGAAGTTAAGGTGACTGAGTTAAAGACTGACGCTGAAATTTACAGTGCAGCGGAGGCACTTCGAGGGCAAGATATGGAAAGTCCTGAATCTCAAGCGAAACTCGCGGAACTGCAAGGGCTTGTCCGAGCAAAGACGGCGCTGACGCTTCGCGCGCAAACACTCTATATCGGTCGACTTGAAAAACACCTTGACGCATTAAGGAAACGCCTTGATGATACAAGCGTTCGATTTGATGAAATTGTTGCACAACGAGTGGATCAACTCCTAAATACTGTGCAGAATGTAAAGCAAGCAGACTAATTCTCCGTACTATGCGTATATGGCGCAGAGTAAAGAACGTACAAAAACGAAACGACTTCTCGTAGTTGCAGTTGTATTTTTTGTATTTGTTGGCGCTTTTTTTTGGGCGATCTCGGACAACGGATCAGGGCGTAGGTTTGAACGCACCAACGTTATGGCAGCCCTCATGCCACCGTTTTGGTGGATTCACTCACAAGACCAAAAGGAACAACAAGAAAAACTCTACGTAGAAGGTATTTCCCAAACTTTTTTTGGAACAGATCAGCTGGGAAGGGATGTGTTTGCACGTTGTATTGTTGGCGGTGCAATTAGCGTCAGCGTGGGTCTTTTTGCAGCGTGCATTGCAGTTTTTGTCGGGACACTCTGGGGCACCATCGCAGGAATTCGTGGAGGAAAAATTGACGCAGCGATGATGCGTACGGTAGATATTTTGTACGGGTTGCCGTCAATTATGCTTGTTGTGCTGATCACAGTTGCAGCCAACAGTCTTGTAAATACGCTTGCGACAATATCGCCAGTAATGCAAGAATTTATAAACGTGGTTGCGTTGCTTGCTGCAATTGGTGTAGTGAGTTGGCTTACCGTTTCTAGGGTAATTCGAGGTCAAGTGCGAAGTTTAGTTACAAGGCCAGCGATGGATGCTTGCCGCGTTATTGGTGTTGGACCTATTCGTACATATACGCACCATCTTTTACCCGCCTTGTTTGGAACTATCATTGTGTATGCAACGTTGACAGTGCCAGCAGCGATACTTTCTGAGGCATTTTTGAGTTTTCTTGGAATTGGAATCCGCGAGCCGCTGCCAAGTTGGGGAACGCTTGCTGCAGATGGACTAGGTCAGTTAAATCCCGTGCAGGTACGGTGGTGGCTCTTGCTTTGGCCTTGTCTTTGTATCGCAATTACGCTGATTGCAATGAATTGGTTTGGTCAAAAATTACAGCAACGCGTTGACCCAAGGCATGTTGTCTAATGGGTACGGAATCGATATTACAGATTAACGGATTGGGAATTTCTTTCGGTGAAACTCGAGTCGTGGACGGCATTTCGTTTTGTGTTAAGAGCGGAAGCACGCTTGCAATCGTAGGAGAATCTGGCTCAGGGAAAAGTGTAACGGCAATGGCAATCCTTGGATTGCTCCCCGTGGTTGCTCAAATACAGGGTGAAATCCAATTTGATGAGTTGCAACTCATGAGTGCAACGCCAAAACAACTGCGCGCAATTCGAGGGAACGAGATAGCGATGATTTTTCAAGAGCCTATGACGTCGCTTAATCCGGTGTTTACGATTGGCGAACAAATTGAAGAAGCGGTGTTGTTACATCGGGACGTATCGAAACAGGAAGCCAAAGTAATGACATGCGAGGCGATGGAAGAGGTCGGCTTGGATCCATATCGTTATGGCGCGTATCCGCACGAATTCTCAGGTGGTATGCGGCAGCGAGTTATGATTGCTATGGCTCTTGTGTGTGAACCTAGGCTGCTTATTGCAGACGAGCCAACCACAGCGCTTGATGCTACGACGTCGAGGCAACTCATGGAAATGCTTTATAAGATACGAGAGCAACGTGGCATGAGCATGCTCTTTATTTCTCACGATTTGCATCTTGTTGCAACTATTGCGGACGATGTTTGCGTCATGTGCGAGGGTGTAATCGTTGAACAGGGTGGGGTGGTTGACGTAATGAATAATCCATCGCACACCTACACGCAAGCACTGCTCGCTTCTATCCCATCCCTCCCCTCTAGCCAATAAACCCATTCCTCTTCTCCCATTTCTCCTCTGAGACTTTTTTTTCAAAAAAGTCTCAAAGGCTGTTTTCAGCTCAATAATGGTCTCTGAGACTTTTTTTAGGCTAAAAAAAGTCTCAGAGACCATTATTGGGTCCTCAGCGGTGTTTTTGGGTTCAATCGAAAAAAAAGTCTCAGAGGAGAAATGGGTGTATGCGGTGGGAATCGGAAGCATAAAAAGGTCCGAGAACTGAAAGGATGGGCAGTTCGTATGGATTGTTGTTACAGCGCCATTTGACTTGTGGAATGAGCATTGAGCTGACTTGGAACTCTCCCCAACCCCTGATCCTCCCTCCACAAGTTTTTTGGCACTGGGGGGTATTCTCCTTGGAAGGAGGATGTAACACCCAACGCTGGAGCGCATCAATGGTAAGCATCAATAGACAGACATTTAATCAAGCAGTTGAAAGCTACTCGCATAACGAGACAACCAAAACGAGGCAGACTGTGTGGGCACATATAAACGCATTGCCCGCACTTTATTTTGTACAGTGCGGCAGAAAATCTTGCCCCGTACCTTGGATTACGTTTGAAGATGAAAAACCTATAGCGATGGTATTTACGGAAACTGAATGTGCTCTAAACGCAGCAAAGTCGATGATCGAAGATGGTGAAAATGTACGAGTTGTAGGACTCCCCACAAATGCAGCTTCAATGTACATGACGGCAATTGCTGCGCAAGGTGTCAACAGCGTGTGTTTTAATCACGGCCCACAAAGATTTGACGCATCCATGGATGAGGTGCTAACGTTCCTTGGCACACTCTCAAGATTCTAACTACGGCTGTAATTCTCGGCCAGTTTCAATATCCATTACTGACCAGTCAAATTGTTTTGCTAAACGGACAATTGGCAACCAAGCAATTTCCTCTTCAACAATGCTTAGAAGCATTTGCACAATAGGATCCTCTTCAGGTGGAAGTTCAATTTTAATTCCCGGACCCCAAAGTGTGTCATGACCCTCTACTTCAGCCATTGTGTTGAAATTAGAAAGTGCATGCACAATTTCTTCGCGAGAACCAAGGGGTACTCGCTGACCGTCTTCACTCGCTGTTCTAGCTTGGATAACAAATTGCTTACTCATTTTTTTACTCTATAACTTCCTGAAGGAGGCAGGATACCGTATCAATGAGTTTGTCGAGACCCACCGGCTTAATAAGATATGCAGAAACCCCGAGTGTATTGGCATACGCCATATGACGCTTACCTTCATTTGCAGTCACCATCACAACGGTTGGTGCAGATTTCACGCTGAGTATTTCTTCAAGGACAAGAAAACCAGAACGCTTGGGGAGCATCATGTCCAAAATAACAGCGTCAGGCTGGCTTGCCATACAAA
>JACNLR010000153.1 GCA_014381385.1 Planctomycetota bacterium
GGACCACTGACGGACGTTCCGTCAATAGAGTTTTACACCTATCGGGCTCAGTTTGGAAGATGCTTTACAAAAAAAATTGCAAAAACATAAACTACAACAAAAAATGTAAACAACAAAAAATGTATACGCAAAGTTAAAAATATGCGTAGGCGTTCTAATAAAAACGTTTTTTATGTTTTTTAAATACTTTTAGGTTTTAATTTTGTGTGTTTGTTCGTATAAATTTTTATAAAGTTTTTTTATGTTTTTTTGTGTTATTTATAAAAAAGTTATAAAAATCAATTTGTTTGGCATCAAACAAAGAATTATAATTTTTTATAACACTTCTATAAATTGCGAAGGTATCCTCCGCTTAACTTATGAGCAACATACAACAACACCTGTTTGCAAACGGTCTCGTTCTGATTACAGAATCTATTTCTGGAGTAAATACTGCCGCTCTAAATTGGGGCGTTCGTGCGGGCGTTGCATATAACGCTTGTGATGGCGACAGTGTCCTGCTCGCTGAACTTGTGCAACGTGGTGCTCTTGGGCTTACAGCAAAAGAGCACAACGACGAGCTTGACATGCTTGGAATAAAGCGACAAGTGTCGTGCGGGGTTGAGTTTTTTAGAGTGTCTGGAATTATGCTTGGATCTCATATTATGCAGGGAATTCCTTTACTTGGAGGATATTTGCTCCAGCCAAAACTTCCAGAAAGCGACCTTGCAGCATGCAAAAGTTTGGTGCAACAATCCATCCAATCACTGCAAGATAGTCCAGCCCACCTTGCAGCCGTTGCATTAAATAGACACCACCTTACTTCGCCCTTTAACCGGTCTGCGTACGGAAATTCTGATCAAGTTAACTCCGCAACTATTGAAAGCGTTCGGGGAGTATATGGCCAGCTGTTTACTCCAAAAGATTCAATCCTTGGCGTTGCTGGTGATGTTAACCACGCACAGGTTGTCGAACTTGTAGAAAAAATGACTTCCTCTTGGAAAACTTCTTCCAATACTGTGGTTGAGGGTGGTTCAACAGATAGAGGGGTGCACTGGATTGAGCAAGATTCTTCGCAAGTACATCTTGGCTTTGCATTTGATGCACCCAATGCTTCCGATTCGAACGCTATAGTAGAATCTGTTGCAATTTCTGTCTTTGGCGGAGCAACAAGCGGGCGTTTGTTTACACATGTTCGCCAACGCAAGTCACTTTGTTATAGTGTTTCTGCACAGTTTGCCCCTTCGCGAGAACGATCTGTTGTGCGAATGCACGCGGGGACAACCCCAGAACGTGCAGAAGAAACTATTCGCATTTGTATTGAGCAACTTTATGAGATGCGCAATGGAATCACTAAGGATGAATTTTCGCGAACAATCCAGCGTTTAAAAAGCCGAACTGTTATGCGTGGCGAATCCACAAGCGCCAGAACAAATACGCTTTGGGGTGATCAGTATGCAATTGGTAACACAAAATCGCTTGCTGATCGGCTGCAAGAGCTCGACGACGTTACCCATGAAAGTGTCAACGAATGGCTCAAAAATCGCGATTTTGGGGCCTTAACGCTCGTATACCTTGGTCCAGACGAGATTCCCATTGACGGTGACCTTTTAGTCCTTTGAGTTAATCAACCGGTACTTCTGCAAGACATGGCTTTTGCTCAGTCGATCCTTGTGATGGGTTACTTGGGTCGAAATACTGTAAAACAGTCTGCCCATTCACAAGCCTGTGTGGAAATCTTGACAACATAGCCTCCACTTCTACACTATAGAAGCCCGTTTCTGGATCAAGTGCTTTAAAACTAAACAAGCCCACGGTTACAGAACTTAAGTCAGCTTCGTCGTTGTGGTAGAAAAATGCCTCAAAGCCCTTGGCGCGGAGCTCGGATGCATAGCGCTCAGCAGCTGCTCTTCGTTGCGCTTGGGGAAGTTGCCCGCTTTCGAAATCTCCCCATACCGCAACTTCTAGCGTGTAAATTGGGACAACTGTTGGGTATTCCCTTCGTACCTTCCACAAATCGTAGGGGTGTAACTCTCGCCTAGCCCTTGGTGATTTGAATTTTGAAAGCATGACCTGCTCAAAAAGTTGCATGCCTTGCGCCGAAACTACCGTGCGGAGCATCTTCATATCTTTGCCTGCCGCTTCGTCGTCGTATCCAGTGTACGAGCCATAGGTAATTGCGGACCCCCTACTTCGCTCACGCACATTTAACAATGGTGCAAGCGTTAGGTACTGCCTCTTTAGCGTGGTAAGTGTTGCATTTGCGGCGCTTAGATGCCCTCCTCCGGTAAACGTTGCGACAACAATAGCAAATTGATCTTTGCTTTGTTCTTGATTGTCGTAATACGATGCTGGTTGATCGCCAAAATCCCATGTAGCAACGTCCATACTATCTACGCCCCGCGAGGGTGTGGTTAATGAAGATGTGTGGGTAACTTCGGGTCCACAACTCGCAAGAGAGGTGACCATCACGAGGATTGCTGCGCTGCGTAGGCATATGCGTTTCATATTGACTATCCTACCCCCAAAAAGAGTGGTGAAAAGCCCTTGTAATGCTCCAAAATGAGCCGTGATATCGGACTTTACGAAAACTTCGAAAAATCACGTAAAGTTCAAGCAAAACAGGGGTTGTGTACGATAATTATAGGGTGCTGGTTGTATTGCTTGGTGGCTTCAATCAGCGCGTTGGCAGGTGTCTTGGTATGAAAATAGTAGGAACTCCAACTGGGGAATGCTAGGGAAGTGTAAGGACTTGAGGAAATAGTCGCACGGCGACGTAAGTAAAGGTGAAAAAAAGAATGTCTGAAATCTCCGCAATCGGAAACGCAGTGGCTGGTTCAGTGCGACCAGTAAATCCAACTGCCCCAACAAAAGCAGTCGAAGTCACTGCTCCGGCGCCAGAAGTGGATGCCCCTTCAACCGTTGATCGAGTTGATTTTTCTGAGCAAGCACAAATGCTTAAAAAAATACAACAACTCCCTGATGTTCGCCAAGAGCGCGTAGATGCCATTAGGAATGCAATCGCAAACAACACATACTTAACGGATGAAAAGATTGACATCGCTCTTGGTAGACTTATTGACGACCTCAATAGTTAACGTATTCAAATTTGATACAACAATCCAAATTTTCTATCATCGCCACTGCAATTGCTGCTGTGGCGATGTGCATAGGTGGTTGTTCTTCATCCCAAAAACAAATTGGACCCAAGAACGCTGCAAATTGGGCGTATGCACCTCATACTGTTGCCATTCATAATCTCAGTAGAATTCGTTCTGGTGAAGATCTAGCAAAAGCAAAACTGGTCCTTCACATTGCATTTCTAGATGGGGATGGTTTCGCTTGCAGGGGAATAGGGGAACTGCAAGTTGAGCTTGTCCCAGCGAGCGGCAAAAAACTAAAGACGGAACGTTTCGACTTGCGGGACGAGATGATAAATCTTGAATTGTTCGATGCGGTTACAAGAACGTACCGCATTGAAGTCGATACACCCGCAAGTGCTGAATCCGTCAACGTGCGAGCCTCGTTTTACGCTGATGGCGAGGTGCTCCACAGCAAACAAAAAAGGCTTGTTAACTTCGCGAATAGGAACGAAGAAGATGAATAAAACCCAAAAACGGGTGCGCCATCAAGGTGTTAGCAGGAGGAGGGGTGCCAAATCGTTTTCATTTCAACGAAGGGTTCGATATTCCACGGGGACGATACCGCTGAACCATCGTACCAACCATCCCCTTTAAACGCTGCGAACCGAACTCGTTTCATACTATCCGCAGCACCTCGTTCAATGCATGCGCGGTCTTTTTTACCAAGTGGTGCTGCATAAATGCCAGAAACCTGTCTGTGCGTAGCAACGTGCTCAAGCAACTCCGCTTTTGAGCCGGTAAGTATGTTAAGAACGCCCGCAGGTACGTCCGATGTTTGGCAGACCTCGCCAAGAATTGCAGCGGGGATTGGGTTGGAATCTGAACCTAGGGCAACGACGGTGTTTCCTGCACAAAGCGGCGCACCGAGCAGTGAAACGAGTCCAAGAAGCGAGGGGGCTTCGGGCGCTATGACCACCGTGACGCCTTGTGGTTGGGGCACCGTAAAATTATAAAAATTTCCCGCTACTGCGTTTGCGCAACCAAGGACTTGTTGTAACTTATCTGTCCAGCCAGCGAACCGAACAAGACAATCCACCGCTGCATCCACTTCTTTTCTTGCAATGGAGGGTGTTATAGAATCCGTAACCTGAATAGCTGCTGCAAATTCCTCTCTTCTGCCTTCGAGCATTTCCGCCATTCGGTACAAAATTTGCCCGCGCAAATATCCAGTTAGACCTGACCATGGGGGAAAGGCTTTTGTTGCAAACTCTACCGATTCTCGGAAATCTTTTCTAGAAGCGTGACACATATGTGCCGCGGTGTTTCCCGCCATGTCCTCAATAGCAATCGAACGGCCAGATTCTGTTCGTGAAAATGAACCGCCGATATAGAGTTTGTATGTTTTTGCAACGGTTAATCGAGACATCCTAATTCGCCCTTTCTAGCGTAGCACCAAGTTGTACATAGGGCCGCAAACCCTGCATGCCACCCTCCCTGCCAAAGCCAGACTCTTTAAATCCACCAAATGGAGATGCGGCATCAAATTTGTTATATGTGTTACACCAAATAATGCCGGCATCAAGTTTCTTTGCTATTTCAAAAATTTTGGAGCCTTTGTCGGTCCATATGCCTGCGGCAAGACCGTAGGGCGAATTGTTGGCACGAGAAATCGCTTCCTCTGGTGTTCTAAATGTCATTACCGATAGCACCGGGCCAAAAATTTCTTCCCGCGCAATGGTGTGGCTTGGCTGCACATCGGTGAAGAAACACGGGTTGCACCAATACCCCTTGCTTGGAAGCCTGTGCTTCGTTGTTTTGTGTAACTGCGCACCTTCTTTAATGCCCGCCGCTATATATCCATTAACTATATCTAACTGGCTTTTTGAATTAATGGCTCCAAGGTCGGTGTTTTTATCAAGAGGGTCACCAACCCGCAGGGTGCTAAGTCGGTGCTTCAATTTATGTACGACCTCGTCTAGAATCGACTCTTCAACAAAGAGTCGAGAACCGGCACAACACACATGACCTTGATTAAAATAAATACCCGAAACAATACCCTCAACGGCTTGGTCGATTGCGGCGTCTGCAAAAATAATGTTTGCACTTTTGCCACCAAGTTCAAGAGTGAGTTTTTTGCCAGTGCCCGCTGTTTCGCGCATGAGTAACTTACCCACTTGCGTTGATCCGGTAAAAGCCACCTTGTTTACCAATTTGTGTTCCGCAAGAAGTCTGCCTGTATCTCCCGCACCAGTCACGATGTTTACAACGCCAGGCGGAAGCCCAACTTCTTGAAAAATTTCTGCCAAACGAAGCGCTGTGAGTGATGTTGTTTCCGCAGGCTTGAGGACACTTGTATTTCCGCACGCAAGAGCTGGTGCAATTTTCCAAGCAGCCATAAGGAGGGGGAAGTTCCAAGGGATGATTTGTGCGCAAACGCCAACGGGGCTTGGGTTGGCTCCTGGGAATGCATATTCTAATTTGTCCGCCCAACCTGCGTAGTAAAAGAAATGCTGTGCTGCCAGGGGTATATCAACATCTCTTGACTCTTTGATTGGTTTGCCGCCATCCATCGTTTCTAATATCGCAAACTCGCGCGCTCGTTCTTGTATCCGTCTTGCAATTGCGTATAGATATTTTGCCCTCTCTGTTGAACGCAATCGAGACCATTTTGGGAGCGCGGCTTTTGCTGAAGCAACAGCAGCGTTCACATCTGCTTTGCCCGCACATGCAATATCTGCGAGTTTTTTCTCTGTGGATGGATTAACCGTTGCAAACCAAGATCTTGATTTTGGAGAAATAAATTTTCCACCAATAAACAATTTGTTTTTTTGTTCGATAGTCACCTTAGTGCTATCTAGCGCTGGACTGTATTCCCAACTGGGAACGTCTGGTTGTGATTGCGTAGTCACTGTTTATGCCTCACTAAAATCATAGGCAGCACAATATCTGCCCGTATGTTGTTTCATTACTTGCCGTAACACATCATTGGTTAAACTTGAAGCGCCAAACCGGAACAACGTGGGGGTAAGCCAGTCGTCGCCAAGAGTTTCTTTTACCATGACGAGGTAGTGCAACGCTTGTTTTGCAGTTTTAATTCCACCCGCTGGCTTCATCCCAATCCGAACACCGGTTTCTTCAAAATAATCGCGAATCGCTTCAAGCATCACAAGAGTGACGGGCATTGTTGCTGCGGGGCTTACCTTACCGGTTGAAGTTTTAATAAAAACCTCACCGTCTTCAATGGATCCAGTCGATGCCGCTGCACGTATTGCAAGATCAGAAGCCGTTCGAACATTTTCTAGTGTTTCGAGTTCGCCTGTCTCAAGGATTATTTTTAAATGTGCTTCACCGCAGGCAACTCGCACGCGCGCAATCTCATCTTCCACTTCATCAAAATTACCAGACAAGAATGCGCCACGATTAATCACCATGTCGATTTCATCTGCTCCCGCTTCGCCCGCTTGGCTTACGTCGTCTAGTCGGACCGCTATGGTCTGTTGCCCACTTT
>JACNLR010000154.1 GCA_014381385.1 Planctomycetota bacterium
CAAACTGAACGATGTCGGTATAGACAACACCATACAAGCCAGACATAGCCGAATACAAAAGTCCGACTAATGCGAGGACAAGCAAGACTATCCATGTGTGTTCTGGGGCAATGCCAAGTAGGGTGGTTGTGATCTTGACCATTGCAAGAGTCACTGCTGCCATGACAACGCAATTTATAAAAATACCCTGAAAGAACGACTTAAAAATTCGAAGTAGTTTTGTGATCGGACCCGGTCCATAGCGAAGCTGAACAAACTCTACATCGGTAATGACTTCACTTCGCCGCCAGAGCCGCGCAAAAATGGTAGCAGTTGCAACTTGTCCTATGAGCACACTCCACCAAAACCAGTTTGATGCAATGCCGTCTGTTCGGCTCATCGCGGAGACGAAGACAGGGGTGTCGGCTGCAAAAGTAGTAGCAACAATAGAAGTCCCTGCGACAAACCACCCAAGTGATCGGCCAGCAACAAAAAAGTCACTTGTGCCTTGGCTTGCTTTTCGGGTGAACCAGGCACCAATGCCAATCGCAGAAACAACATACAAGCCAACAATCGTCCAATCAATCCATGTCATTGCTCGGCATCATACCCAGACTCTCGAACTCTGTTGTACACTGAGTAGTGGAATGGCAACGAACGAACAATCTATAGAACATCTTTTGTGCAAATAGGATGAACGACGAGAAAGATAACATCTCAAGGCGGGGAATGTTACGCGGTGATTGGTTTAGAAAAATCCGTGACCGCGGCGCCGAGGCAATCAAGGAAGAAAAGGAAGAAGAGTTTAGAATTGTTGCTGCAGTTGGTGGAGCAAGAAGAGGAAGTTCGCACTTACATCGACCTCCGCACGCCGTTCCAGAATCAGAATTTATTGCGGGATGTACGCGGTGTGATAAATGTATTGAAGCTTGCGAGCCGCACGCGATTTTCAGAGCGCCCGAGAGTGAAGGTAATATTGCTGGAACTCCGATCATTGATGCGAGTGGGCAGCCGTGCATTATGTGCGACGACATGCCCTGCGTTCCGGTTTGTGAAGCGGGAGTGTTACGGATAGATGCGCCAAGGGCGATGGGTCTTGCAAAAATAGATTCAATCGCATGCCTCGCGTTTCGCGGAACTGTCTGTACTGTTTGCGTTGAACGATGCCCAGTTGAAAATTGCATGACGATGGAGGCAGGGCGACCTAAAATTGACGCAGAAATGTGCACCGGCTGCGGCGTTTGCTTGTACGTCTGTCCCGCGCCGGGACCTGCGATTCATCTACTCCCAAAATAAACTCACCCCCGAAAATAAACTCACCGGGGGTGAGTTTATTTTTGGGGGTGAGTTTTTTCGGGGGTGAGTTTTTTCGGGGGTGAGTTTTTTTACGTTACTCAAGAAACAACGGCTTGGTTACTGCGTGGCATTGGGTACAGTTTCTGCGTTCAGGATGGTCAGTTTGTAGACCTGCGTATCCTTGGGAACCATGACAAGCGAGGCAATTCGTGCGCATAAAAATACTGTGCGGCATTACTGGTGGGGCACCATCGTACGATCGTGAACCCCCTTGCAGTGGTTGAAGACCAGCAAAATAGTTCTTTGTTTCTTCACCAACTTCAAAAATTTCACTCGTCTCTTCGACATGACATTGCTCACAGTTAATTAAATAGGGGTGTGGCATTGGTCTTGCTAACCGATCGCCAAGTTTGAAATTTTGCCCATGGCAGTCGAGACAATTTTTCGTTTTAGCAAAAGAAGCAGGGTGCTTCATCGTTGGTGGGGCGCCGTCGAAAGCACGGTTGAGCATCCTCGTTTCAAGTGTAAACTCTCGAATGCCTTCGATGATATTGTTATTTTTTCGAGCCAATTCTTGCACATCATGTGCAGTGATCAGCCAGCGTTCAACAGACATGTCGTTATTCACCCCTGTTGGTGCTTGTGATGTAGTTGCCATATAACCAGCGGCGAGTAATCCTATCCCTAGAATCAGAAAAAGTAATTTATATACGTAGTTCACTGGGCACCTCCTTACGCTTTGACTACACGTGCAGCGCACTTTTTGTAGTCAGGTTGTTTTGATATTGGACACGTTGCATCAAGCGTGAGTTCGTTGACAAGTTTTGATTCGTCGAAGAAAGGAATGAATATAGAGCCTTTTGGTGGTTCGCCTCTTCCACCAATCCACGCTGGTAATGTCATCTTGCCGCGGCGAGTGGTGATGGAGACTTGGTCTCCGCTTCGTACACCAAGATCCATAGCGTCATGGCGATTGAGTTCGACGTACGCTTTTGGCATTGCACGCTTGAGTTGTGAAACGCGTTGCGTCATTGTGCCTGTGTGCCAATGTTCTAACACTCTGCCTGTGCAAAGCCACAAAGGATATTCACCGTCTGGCATTTCAGGTGGAGCAACATACGGCTGTGACCAAATTTGTGCGCGCCCATCTTTCGTGGTTGAGTGGTAAAACTCAACACCATTTCCTTTTGCGACAAATGGATCGTCGAATTCAGAGAATCTGAATCGGGTTTCACGCCAGGAGCCGTCAGGTTGTTCAACAACAGGCCATCGCAAACCTCTCGCTTTGACAAGTTCATCGTAGGGTGCGACATTTTTATGTTTTGCGTGCGTAAATGGACGGTATTCTTCATAGAAGAAACGGTCTACATTCGTATCGTAGTACCGGCCCCATTCCCATGCAGGGAAGTCCTCTCCATTTTCATCGAGGACGGTGAATAAGAATTTGCCATCTTTATCTTCCATGCCTTTGAAATCACGGTTATGTAATTCTTTTGCAACGGCAACGACTTGCCAGACGTCATCTCGTGCATCGCCAGGAGGGTCAACTTGTTTAAACCATTGTTGCGTTCGGCGTTCGGAGTTTCCGAAGATGCCGTTCTTTTCGACCCACATTGCAGATGGAAGAACAAGGTCGGCGAGTTTTGTTGTTGCAGTTGGGTAGACTTCGGAAACAATGAGGAACTTGTCTTTCAATCCTTCTTTTGCATTAAACAATTTATGAAGGTTTGGAAGTGTTTGCCCGGGATTTGTTACTTGACACCAAATTGTGGAGATGTCACCACCCTCGCTTGTTGGCGTGCAGAATTTGTCCCACATTTTTACAGTGTGGTAACCGGGAGTAGCATTGATTCTTCCTTTTGGTAGGTTCCAAAGGTCTTCGCAGGCTGTGCGGTGTCCTTCTTTTTTAACGATTCGCCCACCTGGAAGTGCGTGCGCAAGCGTTCCAACTTCCCGAACTGTGCCACATGCAGATGGCTGACC
This sequence comes from Planctomycetota bacterium, assembly GCA_014381385.1. GTDB lineage: Bacteria > Planctomycetota > Phycisphaerae > Phycisphaerales > SM1A02. The sequence goes on from JACNLR010000154.1 coordinate 3,259, forward strand.
GGTCAAGCTTGTTGGAGCGTCGCCTGGTTTGCCAAAGTGTCCACTGAGAAGATGTACACCATGAACTAGCGTATTCATCGCTGTGCCACGAGTGTGCTGGTTCATACCCATGCACCATAAACTTGTAATTCGTTTATTTGGATCACCAAAAAGCTCGGCTAAGTAGATGATTTCTTCTGCGGGCACGCCAGAGATACTTTCAACATGTTCAGGTGTATATGGTTCTAAGTTTTTCTTGAATGTATCGAATGTAATTGATTCGCCAAAGAGAGAAGGCCCACTTTCTGGGTTTGCTCTAAAAGCGCAGTGCTTTTCAACGAAGTCCTTGCTGTATGTTCCGTTCTTTATAAGAAGGTGCATGATGCCGTTTGCAATTGCAAGGTCTGATTGCGGAGTGAAGTTAAGGAAGCGATCAGAAAAATCAGTTGTTCTTGTTCTTCGTGTGCCAATGTCGATCAGTTCGATTTTGTCGCCACGGTTTTTTCTGTCAAGGACACGGCTGAACAATATTGGGTGCATCTCAGCAGGGTTGTTGCCCCACATAATAAGTGTGTCGCATTCATCGAGATCGTCATAACAGCCAGCGGGTTCATCAACGCCATACGTTCCAAGGAAACCAGTCACTGCTGACGCCATGCAAAGCCGAGCGTTTGGATCGATGTGATTGTTTGCTAAACCGGCTTTGATAAACTTCTGGTTTACATAGCCTTCGGGAATTGTCCATTGCCCAGATCCGTACACGGCAAATCCGTTTGGATCGAGTTCAACGCGATCAGCAATAACATCAATTGCTTCTTCCCATGAAATCGGTACAAGTTCACCGTTTTTACGTAGAAGTGGAGTGGTGAGCCGGTCTTCTCCGTAGAGGATTGCGCCTACGTGATAGCCTTTGACGCAAAGTAGTCCTTTGTTTACTTCAGCTTTTTGGTCGCCCTTGATCGCGACAACTTTGCCATCCTTTGTACCTACTTGTACATGGCAACCCGTACCACAGAATCGGCAGGGTGCTTTATCCCATGCAATTCCCGCATGGGAATCGAGAACAGGGAGCGATGTTTTATTTTCCTCTCCTAAAGCGTACTGAAGGGTTGATGCAGCTGCAGTAGTTGCTGCTGCTTGTTTTACAAATGTTCGTCTGTTTATCATGAGAGTGCGTCCTTCCTGCTAGAAATGGAAATGTGGAAAAAGGGGTAAAAGATTAGTAAAAAGTTAGAAACATAACATATTTTTAGAATATATGTAAAGAGTATCTTGATATCTCCTAATGTCAATGGTATATTGCGAGTAAATCGTGAAAAAGTTCACGAGCGAAATTTGTTCTACACGGTCGCGCGTGCGGCCAAAAAGCCATGACAAGGAGGCACAAAATGTTACTGACACCACTCATCCCACTGCTTATGCTCGGTGCAACACCATCGAACAACGGCCTAGATGCACGTATTGCTGAGTTAGAATCAGCTAACGCTGCAACAAATGCAATTGTTGAACAGTTGCGTCTTGAACTCGATCAAGAACGCGCTGAAAACAATTTGGATTGGATTACAAAGGCTCGCGCTGATGAAGTTCGATCACTCGTTCAGGATGTTCTTGCTGATGCAGACACTCGCGCAACCCTACAAGGGAGTGGAGCGACTGCTGGTTGGAACAATGGATTCTTTATTAAATCTGCAGATGGATCGTTCGCGTTGAACTTTCACGCAGTCTTACAAGTTCGGGGTGTGTATGACAAACGTGATAATCCACTTGGTTCAGTTGACGACAGTGATTGGGGTTTTGAAAATCGCCGCACTGCGCTGAAATTTGGTGGGTATGTCTTTGATAGTTCATGGAAATACTTCATCCAACAAATGCGAATTCCTGGAGGCAACTTCAATCTCCTTGACGGTCTTATTAACCATGACTTAGGCGATGGTTGGTCCATGCAATTTGGTAAGTTCCGCATGCCATTCCTCCGCGAAGAAATTGTGAACTACACAAATCAACTTGCTGTCGAACGAACTATTGTTTCAGGTCCATTTGGTATTGGCCGATCTGAAGGTCTTCAGTTTGGTTACAAAGGTGACGATTTTAAATTTAACGCAGCCATTTTTAATGATTTTGCTGGTATTGGTGGTAACAACACCGCTGCCATGACACTGAACAAAGAGATTGCACTTGCTGCACGTGCGGAATTCCTCCTAGAAGGTGGATGGAAGCAATTTGGAAACCTTACAGCATTTCCAGGAACTGAAGACGGAGTTTTGCTTGGTCTTGCTGTTGCGTATGAAAAAAATGATGCTACCGATGCAACTGATGGTGACACTGACACTCGTTTTACAGCAGACATCAACTTCCACTTCGATGGTGCTTCAATCTTTGCGTACTATGTAGATCGTTCATTCAGAGATGATAGTGGTTCAGCTGGTGATTTAGATCAAAACGGTTTTGTTATCCAAGGTGGATACTTTATTAATGATGATACTGAACTCTTCGCTCGGTATGAAACTGCAGAATCTGATAATACGACAGACGATCTCAAAATTATGACTATCGGTTTCAACAAATATTATCACGGACAGAATGTTCGCTGGGCAACTGATTTTGGTTACTCTTACAACCAAATGAATGCGACTTGGACTGCCGGTAATGCTTGGGCAAATTGGCAAAATGACAGCGCTGGAAATGATGGTCAAACATTGATTCGCACGCAATTGCAATTGATGTTCTAATACCAAATCTGGAAAGGTTTTTCAGGCAGGGAATTGTCCCTGCCTGAAAACCACCAGAGAAAGATACGATGAGGCAACAAGAAACAAATCAACAAGAATTAAGGCTCGGTGATAGTTTTGGCTGGGTCGTTGCGGTGGGTTTTTTCTTACTAGCAGGGTGGTTCTTTAGCACTGAACCAGTGATTGACCATCCTCTGAATGCACCAGTTGCAGTCCAAGCGTCGCTGATTAATAACGGCGCCTTCCGCGTTGCAACACCTGAACCACCGATAGTCACTATTGGCGGTATGGAACATCAGTGCAATTCTTGCCACACTCTTTTTAAGCAAGAGCACCTCTCTCCAAGACTGCTCGGTCAGCATACTGAACTAGTATTGAATCACGGTGGAAACGAGTGGTGCTTTAGTTGTCACGATATAAAAGACAGAAATAGACTTGTTCTCGCAGATGGCGAACAAATTGGATATGACCGAGCCCCAGAACTTTGCGGTAAATGCCACGGACCAACCTACCGTGATTGGCAAGCAGGAATTCACGGCAAGACGCTTGGCTATTGGA
>JACNLR010000155.1 GCA_014381385.1 Planctomycetota bacterium
TCCAGCTGTGTACATTATGATTCTTCCCGCGATGGGCATTATTAGTGAGTTGATTTCGGTGCACTCACACCGCCACATATTTGGGTATAAATTTATTGCGTATAGTTCGATTGCAATTGCAATGTTTGGTTTCCTTGTTTGGGGTCACCACATGTTTACAGCGGGACAGTCGCAGTTGATGAATATTATCTTCTCGCTTATAACATTTAGTGTTTCGATTCCTTCGGCAGTAAAAGTATTCAACTGGTTAGCGACCCTGTATAAAGGTTCCATTAGTTTGAACACGCCTATGCTATACGCTCTCTCGTTCCTCTTTATCTTTACGATTGGTGGTTTGACGGGTTTGTATTGCGCAACGCTTGCAACAGATGTTCATTTGCACGAGTCCTACTTCATCGTTGCGCATTTTCATTACGTGATGATGGGCTCTGCATTAATCGGCTTCCTTGGAGGGATTCACCACTGGTGGCCAAAGATGACGGGCAAGATGTACCATGAAAACTGGGGACGCATTTCTGCAATTCTGGTCTTTGTTGGCTTTAATGTGACGTTCTTTTCGCAATTCATGATGGGTTCAAAAGGGATGCCTCGAAGGTACGCTACGTATGACATGTTGCCAAACGCTGAACTTTTTCAGGTGTACCACATCTGGTCAACTGTTGGCTCTGTTGTCCTTGCTATTGGTTTCGTGATTTGCGCGATCTACCTCATCCATTCAGCTTTGTATGGACGTAAGGCACCTGCGAATCCGTGGGGCGGTCGAAGTTTAGAATGGCAATGTTCATCGCCTCCACCGTGGGACAACTTTGCTGAGCAACCAGAAGTTGGCGACTGCTACGATTACAGCGTGCTTGAGTGGAACGAGGAAGAGCAAGGATACGATTGGAAAAAGGATGCCGTGCATCCCGGCGAATAACGAGAGTAACTATGTCAAACACCGATTCAACACATCACGACGATCAAATCGGGCATGTCGTCCCGATTAAATTCTTAGTCCTCATCTGCAGCATTCTGCTTTTCCTTACCGCGGTGACTGTTTGGGTGTCACGGTATGACTTTACCGAAATCAACATTGCTGAGATGGGTATCATTATGGCGTTGTTTGTTGCGACGGTAAAAGCAACCATCGTTGGCTTGTACTTTATGCACCTTCGCTGGGACCGTCCTTTTATTGGCTTTGTTTTTGTTGGCTCGATATTGTTTGTCGTCCTCTTTATCGGATTGGCACTGACCGACACAATGGAGTATCAGCCCGAAATCATCAAGGGTGATACCCCAAAAGTCACCGAAGCAATGGACGCCCTCAAGCATTGATCTAGTTAATCAAACCACTCGCTAAACCAATTGAAAAAAACACTTCACCTTGCGGTTGATACGCCGCGGGGTGTTTTTACGTTTGCAGCGGAGAGGTCATTGTTTTGTGGGAGAGGTAATCGTAGAACCCGCATGATTTGCGTACCACGTAAACCAAAGGGAGCGCTGGGTCGGAAGGGTGTTTCCTAAAGCATCTCTGGCAATAGCAAGGAGCGGGGCGGAACCAACTGTGATGGTAACGGGTTTACCATCGACATCGATGGTGACCTCACCATCTTCGCCTGCGACTGCAACAAGGTCTTGTATTGCGTACACAACATTTTCTCCGCCGGTATTAATGATGACAACGTGCGTTTTCGGATCGACACCGTCGTTTGGCATCTCGCTCACGGGAAAATAAATTGTGTCATTTAAAAAGTATTGGCGAGGGTCGCCTTTGCGATACCGTTTTTTGAATTGCCCGTCTGGGGATAACGAAGTTGTATCAGGATGCCGAGCAAACCAATCCTTCCAACTCGTCACTTCATGCGTGATTGGCGTTAGTTGGGACAGTGCACCAGTCACACTGCGCTCGAGCATTGGAGAGAATAATTGTTCGCCACCAACCTTGTCACTCGTTGGATACATCAACATGACACCATTGCCTGAAAGTCCGCTGATGCCAAAGTTGACTTCTTCACCAGCAACAACTCGTTCAAACACCCCAACATAACCACTTGGCCAATTCCAATACACAACAATCGGAACACCGCCGAGTGTGTCGTTTACAACTTCATGCACATTGAGCATGTGCAACGGGTACGTTCGCGTTTCTCCTCCAAGTTCAACGCCGACAACAAGGTCGTCACTTACAAGGAATTGTTTTCTCTTGTTAAAGTTTTTTAGTGCAAGCTCCTCTGCGGTGAGGATTGGTGGATTTTTCAGTACAGGCGACATGTCACGATGTTGCATCACGGCAACAAACGTTTCATCATCGAACGTTGTATTTGAAAGGTCAAACGCATACGACTCGATTGTTGCTCCATCGCCTGGCGCATGATCGCCAAGTCTTAACACAGCAGGCGCAACTGCCCAAGCAATAATCGCGAGAATCACGAATGCGAGTAGGGCGAGCACCCATCCTCCGCCACGGAACGTAAGACGTACGTTTTGTTCAGACATTAGAAGTACCTAGTTCTATCCATTGAATTGTTTCGCGGTCGATGAGCATCACAACGATGATGAGCGGTAAGTAAATGATGCTTGCAAAGAAGAGGCGCCGAGCGGAAGCATCATCACGGTTCCGCCAAAAGGTAATGGATCGCATTGTCATAAATGCTCCGAGAATTGAACCTGCAATAGCAAAAAATATCCCCGTTGTGCCAACAACGGTCATGAAGAGTGCAAGTGGAATTAAACACAAACTTGTCATTACACTTACGCGAGCGGTTAACTCGCCAGATTTATCCAATGCGGGAAGCATTTTAAAACCTCCACGTTCATAATCTTCACGGTACATCCATGCAAGAGCAAGGAAGTGTGGAATTTGCCAGATGAACAAAATGCCAGCAAGTATCCAGCCACCAACTTCAATAGTTCCGCTTGCGGCGACCCACCCAATCAACGGCGGCAACCCACCCACGACGGCACCTACGAGTGTGTTAAACGATGTTATTGGTTTTAAGGGTGTGTAGACCAAAACGTATATAAGGATTGTAAGTAAGGCAATGCCAGCAGCCTCAATGTTTGCACCAAAGCTCAAGATGGCAACACCGAAGTATGCTAGTAAAACACCAAAGACAAAGGCGTGCGCTTTTGAAACATGTCCCGCAGGCAGAGGTCGCGTAAGCGTCCGGCGCATTTTTTCATCGCGCGATTGTTCAGCAAGTTGGTTCAGCGCTGCTGCAGACCCCGCGCAAGCGGTGGTCCCAAGAAGCGTCCAAAGTAAGGCAAGCCAATCTATCCCTAGAGGGCTTGCCAAAATAAAACCTGCTCCGGCAGTTACGACAACGAGCAAACTTAAGCGAATTTTTGCCAATTCGCTGTACAAACTTGCCAAACTCGGTTTGATTTGCAGTTTTTGAACCTCTTCCTTTATCGCAGTCGTGTTTTTCATCGAAGCACGGTAGTATACCTTTTCTCATGTCAAACGAATCAAAACAAACTGTTGCAAGAGTTCTGACTCTTGCTCTTGGAGCGACCACAGCGATGTGGCTGTTTTCCTATATTGCATTGCTTTTTTCAGGAAAAACAAGTGGTGAAATTCTCTTTGTCCTTGGAGCGCTTTGTTTGCCATTAGCAGCGAGGCATGCGAAAAATCTCAAAGAGGGCGCTTGGGTCGGTTTTGTTTCAGCACTGTTGAACCTGCTCTTGGTAGGTTCCATTATCGGGGGAAAAGCTCCAAGCGAGATGATGACCGCGGCTGTCTATTGGGTCATTGGTTTGTTTGCGGTTTCAGTTTTGCTAGCAGTCATCGGCGCATCTTTGCATGGACGGCTGAAAGATTGTACGTGCGGGGTCGACTGGCATTTTGGTTTCCTCCTCGTCGCAACAACGCTCGTCTTTTTAATGCTCGTTACCGGTGGTCTCGTTACTGGCATGGAGGCTGGGCTTGCAGTTCCAGATTGGCCAAACAGTTATGGGCACAACATGTTGTTGTACCCATTAACTGAAATGGTATCTCTTGAAAATGAGGGAGTTTTCTTTGAACATGCACACCGGTTAACAGGAATGCTCATAGGTCTCACGTCGTTGCTCATGGTCGTTTGTGTATGGAGTTGGAGCAAGGTTCGAATTACAAGAGTACTCGCTGTTATCATTTTTATTTTAGTTTGCACGCAAGGTTTACTAGGAGGTTTGAGAGTTACTGGGTTCTTGACTTTAACGCAAGATCGCGAAGTGCTCGCACCAAACGTATGGATTGGTGTAGTGCATGGTGTTGTCGGGCAAATGATATTCGCGGGTTTCGTCATGCTCAGCGCAATGCTTTCGCCACGTTGGAAGAGCCCTGAAAAAACGACAAATAAAGGTGACGTAAAGTGGGCAACGATGCTGTGTGCGGCGATGGTGCTGCAACTCATGCTAGGCGCCGCATACCGACACATGATCGGCGACGAAGCACTTGCGCCAAAAGCAACGCACATTTTATATACACATATTGTTGTTGCATTTCTTGTGCTGCTCTTTGCTATTGTGACAGGCATCCGCTGTATGGGCAAAGGCAATACGCTCTTAAAGAAACTAGGTTTAGCGCTGCATACGCTTGTTCTTTTGCAACTTTTACTCGGCGGAGGTGCTCTAGTCGTTATATTGATTAACAAGGGTGAAACGACTCCGATGTATGAAGTCATTGTTACTACCTTGCATCAAGCAAACGGTGCGCTGCTTCTTGGCGCGAGTTTTGCAACTTTTGTCTGGGTTAAGCGTATGATGTCACAATGATTTCACTCTTTATAACCCTGTGTCTAGTTTTTCAAGAGCCAGTTGTTGTTGCACAACCCCTTCAATTTTCAGTGACGCACAACGGCTCTGCTGGCGACATTATTGACGGACGATTATTCGTTATGTTGACAGAGGGCACACTGCCACGAATCGGTGGACCCGACTGGTTTAACGCTGAGCCATTCTTTGCAATCGATGTAGAAGGTTGGCCAGCGAACACGCCGTTGATTTTGAATGATAGTGCAGATGCCATGGCGCCAATGTCTTCAATTAAAGGGAGCACTTGGAAAGCAGTTGCTGTTTTTCGAAAACAAAACGATCGCGCTAAAATTGCAGTTCCAGGCGGATTATATGGCGAAGCCGTTGTTTTTCAGGGAAGTGGTGCAGACGCTGGGACAATTGCAATTACGGCGAATACGCCTGTACCCGACCGAGAGTGGGCTTTACATAAAAACCTGCGTCTTGATGAGAAGCGAAGTGATGCATTGAGCGATTTCTTTAACCGTGATGTGAATCACGGCGCTTGCGTGATTGTTCCCGACAACTACGACCCCAACCGTGAAGAGCCCTATCCGGTGTTGTACTGGATTGGCGGGTTTGGGAGTGACCATTATGGTGGTCGGTACATGAAGATGATGTTTTCCGCGTCCGATTACGATGACCAAATTTGCCGCGTAATATTGAATGCCCAAGCATACACAGGGCACCATACGTTCACTGACTCAGCAAATAATGGGCCAAGAATGACAGCGCTTTTGCAGGAGTGGATTCCGTATCTTGAAAGTACGTACAATTTGGGTGGAGAAGCAGATAAACGGTATATTGCAGGACATTCTTCGGGTGGCTGGGCTGCAATGTGGCTGCAAGTAAAGAATCCAGAAATTTTTGGTGGCGCTTGGGTGCTCGCGCCGGATCCATTGGATTTTCGTTTCTTTCAAACAGTCGATTTGTATAGCGAGGGTGCAAATATGTTCGTGGACGAAGAAGGTGCCGACCGACCAATCGCCCGCTCTGGTACCAAGGCCGTCTTGTTTGCTAAGGACTTTATTGCTATGGACGACGTGTTAAAAGACGGCGGCCAAATTAGTTCTTTTGAGGCTGTCTTTAGTCCAAAGGGTGTTGATGGAAGACCTATTGCCATGTTTGATCGAGAGACTGGGGCAATTATTCCAGAAGTAGTTGAACATTGGAAACAATACGACATACGAAGATTCCTTGAAAAAAATTGGGAAACCCTGTCGCCAAAGTTGGCGGGAAAAATCAACATAATTGCAGGCGGTTTAGACACTTTTTATCTTGAGGATGCAGTCATACAATTGGACAATTTCTTTAAAGCAAAGGATTTCGATGCGATGGTACGCATTATCGAAAACGGAAACCATGGCTCGGTTTTCCGAACGACTGTTATTCGTGAGATGGATGCATTTATTGCGCAAAAGTTGGCATTGCCTAATATCCAAAACAAAACCGCAAAGTCTCCACAGTGACTAAACGCATTGTTCAATCTGATTGCAGCGACTCGCAACTTGATGCAATAACGCAAGCGCTTTTGCAACAGGCTATCCAGTGCGTAACGACAAACGGAGTATTTAATCTGGTACTAAGTGATTCAGATGCTCTTGACCATCTTTATGCTCGTT
>JACNLR010000157.1 GCA_014381385.1 Planctomycetota bacterium
TGAGATTGATAAGTTAGAGTGTATAACGCCACCCTCAATTGACTCACTATTAAAATCAGAAACAGCATATTCTAACGCTTCAAAGAAAAAAGACGAGTCTACTGCTAGAAAGCGCTCTAGGCGAAGAGGGCGCAGAAAGCTACCGCTAGCAGAAGCAAACTCAATATCCACGGATGGTGATTTAACTACTGAGCTCGATTCGCTTGATAAGCCTAGTAGAGTTAAAAAAGTAACCAAGCGAACTAGGCAAAGTAAAAATGACACACCAGCCGAATCGGCTATGCGAGTCTACCAATTTGCAAAAAGTATTGGAAAAACAAGTAAAGAAGTTGTTACGCATTGCAAAGAGCAAGGTATAGATGTTCGCAACCATATGTCAACGATGGCAGAAGATGTTATAACTAAATTGAAAGATGCTTTCGAAGAAAAATCTGAAACTAAACCCAAGCGCAAAAGGAGAAGGCGTGGGGGTCGAAAGCCGCAAAGTGCAAAAACGCATGGAAACAAAGTCGCTGGGTTAAAGGACTCTGCAGAAAGTGTAAAAGCAGAACAAAATAAATCGAAAAAGTAACGTTCTTGAAGACCCAGCAAGGGGCGTGGTCGAAACGTTACTAAAAAGAAGGTTACAACAGAATCTGTTGAAAAAAAACCTGAACCGAAACCCAAAAAGAAACCAAGAAAAACTCTTTATGGTGGTCGGCGTCGTTCAGTTACTACAGAAGAAATTCAGGCAAGTATGGAAAGCCGCGGATGAGTCGCCGTGTCTTCATCTTAGGATCTACGGGATCAATTGGTCAGAGTTCTGTAGAAATCATTACGCATCTTCGCAATCGCGATGGCGAGGGCAGTTGGCCTGTCATAGGTCTTGCTGCGGGGACAAATTGTAGACTTCTTAAAGAACAAGCGGCGTTGTTGAAAGTCGATTCTGTTTCAGTTGAAGTTGCAACTGAGATTGGCGTAACGAATCAGTATAAAACTTCTGTAGAGTTAATACAAAAGCATGCACAGCGGGGCGATATTATAATCGCAGCAATTGTTGGATTCGCTGGAATTGCTCCTGTCATTACAGCTATTGAACGAGGTTGTGATATCGCTCTTGCCAACAAAGAATCTCTAGTTGCAGGCGGAAAAGTAGTCATGGACGCAGCCGCTTATTCTGGAGTCAAACTGTTACCTGTGGATAGCGAACACTCTGCAATATTTCAGGCATTGCACGAAAGTCCGGAAAAAGAAATAAAGAAAATAATACTCACAGCAAGTGGTGGTTCACTCCGAGGCTTCTCGACTGACAAAATACAAAATGCAACCGTCAACGAAGTATTGCAACACCCAACTTGGAACATGGGTAAAAAAGTAACGGTTGACTCGGCTTCGCTTATGAACAAGACTCTTGAACTTATAGAAGCGCACTGGTTATTTGGCGTAGAAGCGAACCGACTTGAAGCTATTATTCATCCCCAATCAATTATTCACGGCATGGTTGAATTTGTAGATGGTTCTGTCATCGCGCAACTCTCCCCTCCAGATATGCGTTTGCCAATTCAGTATGCGCTGACATGGCCAAATAGAGTCGCTGGGTGTAATACGGCAATTGACTGGAATACGTTAGCATCGTTGGAATTTGAAAATATAGATGTAGCAGCTTTCCCATCAATCCCTCTGGCGTATCATGTCATTGAGAGGGGCGGTACGGCTGGGGCGATCCTAAATGCAGCTAATGAGGTTGTCGTCGAAGCATTTCTTCAAGAAAAACTTCCATTTGGGGCGATGGTTGCTATCGTTACAGAAGTACTTGATCGAATGCCCATCAATTCTATGCAAGATTTAAATGCAATTATCGCAGCAGACGAAGAGGCAAGAGTAGTTACGAAGCAGATTGTTTCTTCGTATAAAGTTAACACGTAAAGGAATGTAATGAGTTTTGATTCACTGATTAATATGCTTTTGATTGTTCTTGGTTTCGGTTTTCTCATAGGAATACATGAACTTGGTCATTTTATTGCTGCGAAGTGGGCTGGAATCCGCACCAACGCGTTTGCAATCGGCATGGGTCCGCAACTTTTTTCGTATCGAAAGGGTATCGGTGTTTGCTACAAGTCGACTTCGCCTAAAGTGATTGCCCGATTTGGCAAGGATGCGTCTAGTATGTCTGATAGCGAACTTGCTACAAATGGTCTTTCAGAAACCGAATATTCCTTACGCATTTTACCAATTGGCGGATTTGTTAGCATGCTAGGTCAGGAAGATGGTAACCCCGATGCTGTTTCTCAGGATCCAAGAAGTTACAACATGTGCACAATCGGGAAACGTATGATTGTTGTTTCAGCTGGTGTTGTAATGAATATGTTACTTGCTTGTTTTTTGTTTTTAGTTTGTTTTCAAGTAGGGGTAAATTTTGAAGCACCAGTAATCGGGATGATTATTCCGGATTCACCGGCTGCTACTGTAAGCGCAGAAGGTTTTGAGAACAATCCCATACAACCTGGCGATACGGTTGTTGTTGTAGATGGAAAACCTGCTAAAACATTTACCGATGTACAAATTGCTGGCGCAATGGCAAAGCCCGGTTCGCCAGTTGTTTTAGACGTAAAACGTGAAGGCGTTGATTCTTTATTACGATATATAGTCACTCCTGCGAGTATCAGCCAAGAAGGTTTGCTTGAATTAGGTTTATACCCTGCATCATCATTGCGACTAAGAAGCGGCGATTCTGGAAAAGCCGTCATACAATCCTTGCATGCCGAACCAAATCTCCTAGTCTTGCAAGAAGGAATGCAAATGCTAACGGCAGATGGTAAGCCCGTTGAAGTATGGTCGCAGTTCAATGATATTGTTCAAGCAGCAAACGGTAATCAAGTAGAAACCACGTGGAATATTCAAGGTGAATCGTTAGAAGTAGTAGTTAAGGCGCAACCTGTCTTATCCGTTCAAATGCTCGTTGATGTTTCGCCAAGTGCACCTCAGAATTACGAACGTGGATTACTCGGCTTATCGCCACTCACTGAAATTGCAACAGTTTTACCCTCAAGTGCAAATGCCGGACTCTTCAATAGTGGTGACATAGTTTTGAAGGCGGGCTCCATCGAAGCACCAAGAATGGCTCAACTGAGAAACTATTTAGCAATGCAGCCCGATGGTGATTTGCCCATTATTGTTAAAAGAGATGATCGCACAATTGAACTTACTTCACATATACAGTCTGGCAAATTAGGCGTGCTTCTTGTTGATGCTCTAACAGTGCCGATTATTGCGCAACCCATGCAGCAAGAAATGATAGGGAACGAAACGGTAGATACGCCAATCGCGCATTTGCAATTGCTCGGTGGCTCAAAGATTTTGTCAATTAACGGGACTTTAGTTTCTAATTGGACGCAAATTCGCAAAGCGCTTGTTGCGAGTGGCAGTGCCGCAACCATTGAATTAGTAAGCCCAATACAGGGTAACCAAAAGGCGAATATCCAAGTACCCATTTCAATAAAGGAGCAGGAAGAACTTGCTGGGTTGCTCTGGTCTTCACCTCTAGCAATGCAAATGTTCGACCCTATTTACGTCACACGAAGCAGTGGAGGTAATCCCCTTAAAGCTCTCGCAATGGGTTTTGATGAAACCGTCGATATGCTCGTAATGACGTATTTAACGCTTGACCGTCTCATGCGACGGAGTGTTGGCGTTGAGCAATTACGAGGTCCGATTGGTATTGTTCATATTGGCTCAAAAATTGCAGACCGCGGGATTAGCTACCTATTCTTTTTTCTTGCAATCATCAGCGTGAATCTAGCGGTACTAAATTTCTTGCCGTTGCCAATAGTCGATGGAGGGTTGTTCTTATATCTATTGTATGAAAAAATGTTTAAGAAGCCACCTTCAATAGCTTTTCAAAATGCTGCTGCAGTACTAGGGCTAGGTCTTATTGCGACGCTTTTCCTCGTTACTTTCTATAACGATATAGCGCGCCTTGTAGGCTAACGGGTGTGCGGGGCAGGCGATACTATACCGATGTTTAAGGAGCAGACTCTTTTTGGGGGATTGGGGAAAGCATTCGGGTTATACAGGCAGTTAGAAAGTTAAAGCACCGTGTTTAAGTTATGAGGAGCCGTTTTGGGGTCGAAATCAATTGTGTACTTGGAATACAAAAGGCAAGGATGCAGATTGATTTACACCAAACTTTGAATAACGTAACTTCGCGAACTGTTATGATTGTTGAAGCTGACTCTGAGCTTGCACAGCGCCTTGTAGAGGCGCTTAGGGCTGCGTCAGCAAGCGATGTGGGGTTTGGGCAGGAAAAAGTAGTCTGTCATGTTACAGCATCGTTGAAGGACTTTATTACGACCGATCCAGCGAGTTGGGATGTCGTTGTAGCGGCCTCTACGCTTGGCGAAAGTTCAGGGTTTGAAGTTCTCGCCTACGTACAGGGGCTGCGCCCTGATGTACCAGTCATATTGACGGGAACACCAGATGACACAAGTGGTGCAGTTGAAGCGATTCGTGCTGGAGCTGCAGATTATCTTATGCTCACAGGACATGAAATGATAACGTTGCCTGTTACAGTGCAAAAGTGTCTAGCAATGCAGGTGATACGATCTGAAAATGATGCCTTGCATACAGAGCTCAGTCAATCACTCTCGGAACTCGCTGTCGCTAATCGTGAACTGCAGCAAATGATACAGCGGCTTGAAGTGGCGGCAAGAACCGACGATTTAACGAAGTTGAGCAATAGGCGTTGGCTAAACTTGATGCTAGAGAGCAAGTGGGAAGAAGCGTCGCGTAACAATATCCCACTGGCTTTTCTGATGATCGACCTTGATGGTTTTAAATTTTTTAATGACAAGTATGGGCATCAAAAGGGCGACGAGATCCTGCGGCTTGCAGCAAGAGTCCTTGAAGCAAATTGTAGATCGATAGATGTTTCTGCTCGTTTTGGTGGAGATGAGTTTTGCATTTTGATGCCGCACGCTGAACCTGACGCTGCAATTCGAATTGCGCACAGGGTCGCAAGTGCATTTGATGAGGCCATAGCAGCTGTAGTTGAAAATAGCGTAACCGTTTCAATGTCGATCGGTGTTTCTCACCTTCAAATAAATCAACCGCAGAATGCGGATGAACTCGTACTCTTCGCAGACGAGGCAATGTACCAAGCCAAGGGTATTTCTGATAAGAGAGTAGTTATGTCAGAGGAAACTCGCAAAAAAGTGGCGTAATTAAAGTCGCCGTTTCATGGCGCGATCCATTTCACGTTTCGCCGCTTTCAACGCAAGGTCTTGGCGTTTATCAGATTTACGCTTGCCAGAAGCCAACCCTAATAAAACCTTCGCTTTGTTGTTTGAAAAATATATTTTTAATGGGACAAGTGTATGCCCTTGTGAATGCGTAAATGTGGCAAGGGAAGTGATCTCCCGCTTATGAGCGAGCAAGATTCTTGTCCTTGCAGGAAGGTGCTGCTTTGTAGGGTGTGCATCAGAATATTCGGCAATATGTACGCCATGGAGGCTTAGTTCTAGAGGCCGCAGCGAGGCGCGTATCCAGCCCTCTGCCAAACTTGCCTGTCCGTTGCGAATTGATTTTACTTCAGAGCCCTTGAGGACTATGCCAACTTCAAGGGTATCCTCGATGTTGTAGTCGTGTCGAGCGCGACGGTTTTCAATGACTGGGCTTTTTGTTGTTTTCTTTTTTACCATAGCGTGTCTTTGAATAATATCCCCATTTAGATCAAATAATACATCTATTGATTGTTTTATAGAAAAAAGTACTAGTAATTCTTCCAATTGAAGGTAAAGTAGTGCAAGGAGATTTGCATGGTTGGTACATCTATTCTATTTTTAGGTACATCACTTTTAACTGGCTCGGGTGTCGGTATAAATGAAAATTTTTCTGTCACTAGTTCTGGCGCAGATATTCTCTGGACCAGTCCATCGTTGCTTCATACAGATGGAGAGTATTATGAGATGTTTTATACAATCGATAGCGCAACGGTTATGGTTGAATACATTGGTCTCACGTTTGGCCCCATTGATGTTACCGATATGATTCCGCCGGAATATATTGTTACATGGCAGCCAGCGCAATCACCACTTCCAATCGACTTTGACTGGCATGAAGTGCTCGCTCCTGAAGGTCAGGAACCGCCTTCGCTTTCGTACGATTGGATTGTTGAAGTTGATTCAAAAGGAGTTGTCAGGTGGCGCGGAGTGGATATGTATTTAGGTGAAGCAGATTACAACCTAGGGTGGCCTTGGGGTACTGTTACCGTGCAAATTACCGAAGGCACGATACATGCAAACCTAGAAATCATAGAAGTATTCAACCCATGTTATGAAGATGTAGACCAAAACGGTGTAGTCGATGTGAGTGATTTGCTCA
>JACNLR010000158.1 GCA_014381385.1 Planctomycetota bacterium
GTCAAACCAATCAAAATGATGTAGATTGATGCGGCAATCCACGGTCCAATGGAGCCAAGTTGTGGGAAAAATGTAATTGCAACCCAGCCACCACCAACTATAAACACCCAACTATAAATCGCTGTCACTATGCCTGGAAAAACGGTGTCGCCTGCCCCCCGTAGAGCACCCGTGTACACAATGCCAAGCGCATCAACCGTTTGAAACACAGCGACCACAATCAACATGTTTGCACCGAGTTGTATTATTTCCGCCCTGCTTTCGGCTGTGTATTGGTCGCTACTGATAAACATCTCAATAAATTCGTATCTAAAAATAACAAAGATTGTTGCGCAGATTGTCATGTATGCCATTGCAATTGCAACACCAACCCTTGCTCGTGAAACTGCAATGTCTGGTTTTTTTGCGCCAATGTATTTCCCAACAATTGAATTGATAGCGACGTTGATACCCACCGCTGGCATAAAACTTAGTTGTAAAAAAGCAAGCGCAATCCACCCAGCCGCCATGTCGTTTGTTCCATAGTGTCCAACAAATACAGTCATAAATAGTGCCCAGCAAATTATCTCATTTCCCCACTGCATCGAACCGGGCCACCCTATTTTGAAAATTGCTTTTATAGTTTTAAGGCACGGCTTCCAACCTTGGCGGGTTGCATATTTTGCGTTAAATTTAGGACCAATAAATATAGCAAACGGAATTATTGTTTCCATAAACATGCCAATGGCTGTTGCTATTGCGGCGCCTTGCAACCCAAGAGCTGGGGTTCCGGGGATGCCCGGCAACAGCCCGTCTACACCGTCTTCACCAAAAATCAAGATGTAGTTCGCTGTAACGTTCACGATGTTTGCCATAATTGTTGACACCGTGATCACTTTTGGCATGTGCATGCCCAAGAAATATTGCGTAAACCCTCTGCCAGTTAACAAAAACAGGCTACCCATCAACATATAGATTGCATACATTGATTCGAGTGAGACGAGTTTTGCGTCACTTGCCTCGGGATTAATTGTTTCAAAAATTGTGGGCACAATAAAAACGCAAGGAACAATGAATACAATCCAGCAAGCAAGGGCCATCCACCCTGCGTTCCAAGGATACTTTGAGCCCTTCTTGGGTTCATTTGCGCCTAGGTGTTGACTTACATACGTGTTTACAACGGTGACAATTCCCATGATTGTTGCGATTGCCGCAAATGCCCACGTTCCGGCGTTTCCCTGCGCTGCTATTTCTACTTTGCCGATCTGGCCAACCATTAATCGATCTGTAAATTGCATGACGGTGAAACTTGTCATGGTTAAAATCGTTGGCCACGCAAGAGACCACACCTCCTTCACAGCAAAGCGCATGGAGGTGTTATCTTGAGTATTTTGGGTGGAGGGTTCGGTTTCAGCCATGGTTCGCTGCAGTGTCCCAACGGCCACGCTTTGGTGGAACGCTCTCGCCTCGATCGGCGCTGAGAACCTGTTGAATAACGCCTGCTGTTAGTGATGCGGGGTTGCCCTGCCACCGCACGACACCATCGCTACTAATAACCATCGCGAGTGGGATAGCCCTGCAGCGTATTGCTGTTTGCATTTTTTTGCTGGTGTCGATTGCAACACCATACTCCATGGGTGTTTTTTTCATAAAAGACTCTACCGTTGGTTTGCTCTCCGCGGTTACACCAACAAAACAAACATCTTCGCGAAACTCTTTTGCTAGCTCGTTCAAGTGCGGGATTGTTTTTCGACAAGGGGGGCACCATGTTGCCCAGAATTCAACAACGCGAACTTTATCTGTAACGTCCTGTTCGTTTGCAACCCACTCTTGCACATAGAATGTTGGGGCGTTCTTGCCCTGCACGTTATTTGATCTGCCTGTGTTTTTACTGTGTTTTGGGTATTTTGCGGGCTTTTCCCCTGCTTTTGTTGATGGCTTAAATGTCTTCACCTCCACATCGGGATCAAACGGTTTTTCTAAAAGGTCGTTTACCGCTAACAACAAACCCTTTGCCCCAAGTCCAACGTATTGCACCGCGCCGTTGCGGTCAATCACAATGTTTGTAGGGTGTTTGTAAAAACCAAGCGCGTTACATGTTTCTCCTGTTTCGTCGATTAAAACGGGAGTCGTAATCTTTTTTTTACTTATGTATGTTCTGGCTTGGTCGGTTGATTGGGGAGTGTGAATTGAGAGCAATACAACATCGTCTGGGTTTGAAGAAGAAGAGACCGCTTTGGTAGCCGTTTTAATTGCAAGACGACCATTTCCGCTATGGTTTGTCCAAGACTGCACAACAATAACCTTCCCAAGATATTTTTCCAAAACGGGGGTTGGGTTGTCGCCCTGCAATACCCACTTTGCTTTTTCAGAGAGCGGGAGTGGCGCAAAAGTACACATTTCAGCTATAGCGTCTCGGTCAACCTGTTGTAAGGTTTTGTCTTGCCACTGGGTTGGGGTTTGTTGCAACACCGAGCAGGCAATAAGAATACATGGTGTAATTAAAAACATGGCTTTGTTCCTTTAGTTATAACAGAACAGATTACCAGTTTCCTATCACGTGGAGCAGATCTAAAACATCAATTATTCCGTCTGGAACTACATCTTGTTCGCAGTGGTCGCTGCATGGTCCCCAAACAGAAACAACTGCTAAGACATCTGTGACGTCTACGACCCCATCGCAATTCACATCGCCAACCACACCAGCACCACCAGAAGAGAGAATCTCTACATCGTCTATATTCCAGCCGGAATACCTCCACGCGCTGTCGGTTGTGCCCATAGTCCAGCGAATTACTACGTTTGAATTGTTATCTGCAAACGAAGAAATATCGTAGGAGAGGGTCTGCCACTGGTTGTCTTCTATTGTTGTTGGGTTTGACCAAATAGTTACCCATGGCCCATTCCCCGCGCGAACACTAATAGTTGCGTTGTCGTAAATTGGCTGCTCGACGTTTAAATACCTTTTAAACTGTAGTTGGGTATTTGTTTTGTTTGAGAGGTCTAAAGATTCGGATGTAATGTGGGTTTGTGAAAGGTTGTTTGGATAATCACCGCCAAGGTTGTACCCAAGAACATTATTTCCCGTTGCTCCGCTTGTAGGGTCAGGGTTGCCGTATTCGCCGCCACCGCCCGTGGGAGTTCCCCAGCCCCACTGCCCCTCCATGGTCCAGTTTGGATTTTGGTTCATGTCCCAAGAATATGCTGTTGCTGCGGTGCTAACCTGTAAAACCTCTTCGCCCTCTGGGTATCTAACCACCTGTCCGCTCTCTGTTGCAACACTAAACCAAAACCCACCATCTAACCCACAATGCGAGGTAGGAAGTTCAACAGAAAAACTTTCGTCCACATTCTGTTGAATCTGTCGTGCGGCAAACGGTCCTTCGTTACCAAATCGAACATGCAAGGTGGCTGAATTTGCGTCTATTAGTTCGCCGAAATTTGAATCGATGTGCATTGGAAACGCAACAAGTTCGCCCTCTCCAACAAACTGCGGGAGCCCGCTTGGAAACGAAAAAGAAAGTGGCTGGTTTACAAACTGCAGCATTGTTTTCACTGCGGCGTAACTTTCTTCGCAAGTTGGAACTATTTCACTTGGTGGCAAGTCAAATCCGGGCGAACCCGCGGGTCTCAACTCAACCGTGTACGAAAGTGCGCCGCCATTTGTAACCCAGTCTGGGAAAACGCCGTCTGCAAGGTAAAGTAGGTCACCGCCCGTGCCAGCAACATACGTTTCGCCGTGCACGTTTAAAATAGCATCGCTCATTGCGCTAGAGAGAGCCTTTACGACGTTCACTCGTGGGGGGGTGTCGTTTGAACTCGCCCAAGGTTCAAGAATAAGTTGTGAGTAACTGTGAAAATCGATGTGCGAAACTAGGTTTGGCAGCGTATTAATTAAATCGCGCATTGCTTGTGTTTCGGGTTCAGAAAATATACCTGGCCCAACATACACATCGCTGCAAGTACTTGTGCTTGTACTGTCGCCGCCGTTCCACTCGTAGTCCCAGTTTCTGTTTAGGTCAACACCCTCGCACGACCCGCTGTTGTTGCGTCTGTTTTTTCTCCAAAAACGATCACCGTTGGTGGCGTATGTAAACTCATATCCGTCTGGGTTGACAATGGGAACGATGATTACTTCGGTTGTTTCTAAATACAACTGTATTTGGGGATCGGTAGACCAACCCTCTACTATTTTTTCCGCTGCATACACAGGAACCATGACTGCAATCCATTCGCGGGCGTGCTGGCAGCCATTGAACAAAACTTGCTTTCTACCTGTGGTATCACCGGGCGCTGTAATACGAATTCCGTGAATGTCACGGTTTTCGTGGGTTTGCCCAACAATGAAAGTTGTTGTGATTTCTGGAGCTCCTGCGGCAATCGATTGCAGTTTTGTGTTTACTTCACCCCACGTTTTATAGTCGCTGTACCAACCCCCCAAGCCCCTACTTCTTGCTTGCTCGCGAAGGTCTTCAAACCGTCGCAATCTTGCCTCTATGTCGGTCTCAATTATCTCATAGGAAACGCCAAGTTTTCGGAGTTGGGTAATAGATTCTTTATCGAGCAACATTGGTGTTTCGCCCTCGTGGTCAAAACACGCAAGCGAAGTTGCGCCCCCGTCTCTAAGCGCGGTAATTTGGTCTGGGCTTGTAATTTGAACGTGTACAAGAGAAATGCCCTCGTATCTGCCTGCAGAAAAAAGGGTGGTTAAAATAAGTGCAATTGTGGGTGTTAAAATCATTGTGCTCTCTATTATGCCTATTCGTGGGGTAAGTGCTAGTAGATTCTTTTAAATTCACCGTTTGACAACAATCAGTAAGGGTGGGATGCTGCTCAAATGATCAAAATACTACTTTTATGTTTTGTTACCCATTTGGCTGTGGGATGCGCCATGACGCCAACTGCGCCTGTTCATGTTTTGGACGTGGGGGTTGATGTTCGAAGCGAAAGTGAGATTATCGACCCCGTAACGAACCAGCATCTTCGTTGGTCTTCGCTGTTAGAACAAATCGACGAGGTCGATGTTGTTTTGCTCGGCGAGCAACACGACCACGCGATTGGTCACGCCCTGCAACTTGCCATTGTTGAGGACGTCATGGACAAGTATCCATGCAGTGTTTTGGCGCTTGAAATGTTAGAGCGTGATGAGCAACTCAAGGTGGATGACTATATGGAAGACTTCATAGATGCAAAAACGTTTGCCTCGCTCACTTTTTCTAAAAACTGGGGCGGTAGTGGTGGTTGGGAGGCTTGGTATCAGCCAATTATTGATGCGGTTAAAAATCGCGGCGGTTCCGTGGTTGCTGCAAACGCGCCGCGGCGATATGTTCGCCTCGCTCGCTTGGAAGGATACGAAAGAATTGACGAACTGCCACAAGAGCGGCGAAAGTATATCGACTATCCCGAAGTTCTCTCGGATGGAAAGTACCGTCAGCGATTTTGGGAACTCGCATCCCACGACGAGGACGATGAAGAGCAGGTTGAAATCGATGTTACAAACATTGACCCAAACGACCCCATGCTCCCAACATTTAAAAGCATGCAGTCGTGGGACGCAACTATGGCGCAGTCAATAGTCAGTGCAAACCCGTCAAAAGAATGCAAGGTGATTTTGCTCGTTGGACAATTTCACGTGGAATACGACGGTGGAATTGTACAAGAGTTGCGAAGAAGAATGCCCAGCGCAAACGTGCTTGTGGTTTCTATTCAAAGGGAGTTGCCAGAGGAAGAGTGGCGCGGGGCACCCGCAATTGCAGACATCATGATTATTGAATAAGTGTCCTAGTCCCGTGTGCAGCAACGCCGAAGGCGGTCGTTCACCGCTTTCCACTCTGGTGTTTCTGGTGGTCTCTCAACAATAATTTGGTGAACACCCATACCGTCCGCCTCTCGTAAAACGGCATAGAGTTGCTTTGCATATTCGCACGCGCTGCTGGGCATTTGGATGTGGTTACTCGTGTTTGGGTGTGGTGAAGAAAATGAAATTACAACACAGTTTGTTAGATCTGCGGAAACCACCTGTTGTTGGGTATAAAGAAGCACTTTTGTGTTTGGGGCGTAGTGTCTTGTTGATGTGCCGGGCGAATTTGATTGCTCTTGGGTTTGCCCTTCCATAACATCGCCAATTTCGCGCTGTAATTCTTCAACAGTAATTGAGCCAAACCGCAATACAGTGGGGCTTTCCACCATTGAAATCACGGTGGACTCTATCCCTTTTTCACACGGTCCACCGTCTATTATTTGTAACTCGTCACCAAACTCATCTGCAACGTGTTGTGCGGTAGTTGGTGAAACATGGCCCGACATGTTTGCCGAGGGCGCAGAAATGGGGTGACCAAATACGGTAAGTAATTGTTGGGCTACGG
>JACNLR010000160.1 GCA_014381385.1 Planctomycetota bacterium
TCAAATCGGCTGTGGTCAGTCGCCGTGTTTGTGCAGAAGTAGCCGAAGAGCTTGATTTAGGAAGAATATTACGTGTTGGAAAGGGAATGAATGGCATAACCCTTCCTTCCTCAGTCACTGGAGCTGCTTATGAAGCGATTATTGGTGCTATTTACCTTGATGGTGGCTTTGAGCCTGCTAGAGCGTTTATCCTTAGCACTCTAGGTTCACGCATCGAAGAAGCTGCTGCTTCAACCCATCAAGAAAACTATAAATCCGTCCTGCAGCAAGTTGGCCAAAAAATGGCTGGTAGTACGCCCTCGTACGTTGTACTTGATGAAAAAGGTCCCGATCACGCAAAGTGTTTTGAAATATGCGTACAGCTTGGAGGACACCAATATCCAGCAAAGTGGGGTCCATCAAAAAAACAAGCAGAACAACTCGCAGCCCTCGAAGCGCTCAAAAAACTCGACCTCGCTCAAGTAACAGCAGATGGTTCAATCAGTATCAAAGAGATTCAAGGCGAATAACCACGCAACGGGCGAATTCGACGTACTCCATCACCATCGGCATCAAGTATTTCGATTATTCCACGGTGTTCCTCATCTGACTTCATTATCACAACAGGTATGCCACGCTGATTTGCTACCGTCATAGCACCACCTCCAGTAGTGCCAATAGTTGATGCAATGAAGACTGGAACGCCACGAGCGTTCAATATGTTCAATCGACCGCCTTCCTCCGTTGCAGCGAGTACGCCCATTTTTTTACCTGATGAAGAATTCACAACAACACCGCCGCCAACATCTGGAATCATGAGCATTTCAGAGACAACATTACCTGCCGCATCAGCAATCTGGAAACGCCCGTTTGCTTTTGGATCACTTGCTACAACTGCTACGGGTACACCCTGCTCGTTTTGAATATGCAATGATGCATTTGCACCGCTGAGCGTAAGTGCGCCACTAGCAAACTGGGAGAGTTCCTCTCCTTTTTCATTCCATAAGGAGAAGCTGCCCCCTTGGTCTGCTGACCAAAGCCCCGCAACATTGGTACCAGCATCGTCCCAAATCGCCACGTCTCCACCACTTGGCGTGCTTGAAACTCGAAGTAAATTGACTCCACTTTGGTTATATAAATCAATTCGCCCGCCAACGTCAGTTTTGGCTATCGAAACAACGGGCGTTCCGGAATCGCCAAGAACATCAATTCTATTGACGACAAGGTGGTCAATGACCGTTGGTCCTACAGCATCAGCAGCGAGCAAAAGTCCACCAGCCACTAGAACGCAAGAGGCCATGCGCCACCTCCGCACGCTTTTGTGGAGCGTACTAAGTTGTTGTTCAATTTGGGTAAGTCGTTCATTGTTCATGGGTATATCCTTTATTACTCCTAAGCAAGAATCGTTGAAACTCAAGCCTAGATTGGTTTATCGTACTTTGACGTACTTGAAAGATAGTTATTGCGTCACAACTTTCTGCGATTGTCTTGCCATTACGGCCATTTTCGTAGGATATCGTATGATGTACATGATGGATGATCAAAAACAAGTAACTCAAATGTTAGATGCTGTTGCACAAGGTGACGATAACGCAGCAACTGAACTTTGGGAAGCGGTTTACCGCGAAGTGCATCATATGGCGATAAGCCGCCTTGCGCGTGAACGACAAACGGCGAGTTTACAACCAACGATGATTGTCAACGAAATCTACATGCGAATGTGGCCCAAAGATAAACCTCCACCGAATTGGGAAAACCGAAGGCATTTCTTCGGTTCTATTGCTCGCGTCATGGAACAGTTTCTCATCGATACTGCGCGTAAACGAAACCGGTTAAAACGAGGTGGCGATCGAAAACGCGTGCCACTTACTATGGCTGAAGGCGAGTTATCCAAATTGGCAACTATAGATGGCGAAGCGTTAGAGTCTTTGGTTGAAGCAGTACGCAGATTGGCAATTGATTTGCCCCAAGCAGCAGAGGTAGTTCGGCTCCGGTACATTGCTGGCTTTACAGCAAAGCAAACTGCCGCTGCTCTTGAAATTGAATTGAATCAAGTAACCAAGGATTGGGAATATGCGCGAGCTTGGCTCCGCAGGGAGCTTAAAAAAACAGAGAGTGAATAAATAAAGATACTAATTCTGTAATCGTTATGAAAGAGCGCATGGATGTATAACCGCTAATGGTGGCGGGCAATACAAGGGATCAAAAAATGAAATTCAAACCAATTCTACGCAGGCCATTAACTTTACAAGAGCAGCGCTCATTCGGATCGATTGCACTTACGCTTGTTGTTATTCTTTTCTTGCAGTTCACAACTGGCTGCGGACCTTCAAAATCAAAGCAAAAACCTTCGGCACAGCAGTGCGTTGCAACGTGCAAACTCTCCCCTTGTTCAAAAAGAACAAGCACCACAGGAGGCAATTGCAAGGCGCAGCTAGTCCGAGTACGGTGTTATGAATGAGTAACCACGACCGCATCAAAGAATTGTTTCACGCTGCCGTGGGAATGGCATTCGCAGAGCGTGAAGCTTTTCTTGATTGCGAATGCGGCGATAACGATGCGTTGAGAGCGGAAGTCGATTCGCTGCTTGATAATCATTTTACGTCAGATCAAACGGTAGAACCGAGTGACTTTGTTGGCGTATCGGTGGATTACAAAGAAGGCGATTCAATCGGTGCATTCAAAATACTCAACGTGCTTGGTGAAGGTGGAATGGGAATTGTTTACCTCGCCGAGCAGAGTGAACCAGTGAAGAGGCGTGTTGCACTGAAAGTAATTCGCGTAGGGATGGATACTAAACAGATTGTTGCAAGGTTTGAAGCGGAGCGTCAGGCGCTTGCCATTATGAATCATCCTAGCATTGCGAAGGTTTTTGAAGCTGGCGCAACGAAAGAAGGGCGTCCATATTTTGTGATGGAGCATGTAAAAGGGGTGCCGATTACTGAAGCGTGTGACTTGGGGAAACTTACAGTGGTAAAGCGTTTGAAACTGCTCGCAAAAGTTTGCGACGCGGTTCAGCACGCACATACAAAGGGTATTATTCATCGCGACTTGAAGCCTGGGAACATTCTCGTCATGGTGAACGATAAAAAAGAATACGTACCAAAAATTATTGATTTTGGCGTTGCAAAAGCGACGAGTCAACAGTTGACGGACAAGACAATTGCAACTCAGGTTGGGCGATTTGTGGGAACGCCTGCGTACATGTCACCTGAACAAGCAGACTTAAGGGCGAGCGACATCGATACGCGCAGTGATGTCTATGCGTTGGGTGTCATCATGTACGAAGTACTCACAGGTAGACCACCTTTTGATCCAAAGTCATTACGAGAAGCTGGCCTTGAAAAATGCGGGAGATTATTCGCGAACAAGATCCTCCAAGGCCCTCAACGCAACTTTCAACGTTTGATGAAAAAATAGCCTCTCGAATTGCCAGCGCAAGACAGCTTGGCGTATATGCCCTTGCAGGAATATTGCGTAAAGAACTCGAGTGGATACCATTGAGAGCACTTCGAAAAGCACCAAACGAGCGGTACGATTCTGCGAAATCGATGGGGGACGATATTAGACGATATTTGGCAGGTGACCCGCTTGAGGCAGGGCCTGAATCGACTCTATACCGCATAAAGAAAAGTATTCGCAAGCATAAAGGGGCGTTTGCTGCAACTGCGATTATTGTGTTGTTGCTACTTGTTGGCATAGTTGGAACTTCTACGGGATGGTCAAGTGCTCGCCGCCAAGCAGCAATAGCCGTGGAAGAGAAAGATCGTGCTGAGGCAGTTAAAGATTTCGTTACAACGATGCTGGCTTCTGTTGATCCAGAAATTTCAGGGGTTATGGATAAAGAATTAATGAAACTGGTACTTGCAGAGGCGTCCGACAAAGTGGACATAGCGTTCAAGGATCGACCGCTACTAGAAGCTAAACTGAGGGTAACTATTGGCAACACATACAAGTCACTCGGTAACTATGCATTGGCGAAAGAGCAGTTATCAGAAGCATTGCAACTTGCAAAGCAAAGTGAAAAAACAAATTCGCTCTTTTTCGCCGAATGTCTAAACGACACGGGTCTTGTACTGCAGGCACTCGGTGAATTCGATACAGCGAAACAAATGTTTGAAGAGAGTGTCTTCATTCGATCAAGGGAAGTCGGCGAGTTCCATCAAAGCACGTTGAATTCTATTGGCAATATTGGCGGGCTTGCATCTGCTCGAGGTGATTTGGATGAAGCAGAAAAGGTGTACCGAAAAAATCTTAAACTTTCGATACAACATCTTGGTGAAATTGACCAACAAACAATTACTGCGACGAATAATTTGGCTGCGCTGCTTAGTGAAATCGGCAGATTTGAAGAAGCAGAGCCACTTTTTACACAATCGTTAGCAGCAAGGCGCAAACATTTAACGGATTTGCATCCACTTACTCTTGCGTCTGCGTCAAACTTAGCAACATGGTACCAGCGGATGGGTAGATACGAAGAGTCTGAGAAATTGATGCGAGAAGCGTACGAGGGAAGATTACAAGTATTGGGCGAGGCTCATACAGAGACACTTACTTCGATGGCAAATCTCGGAGGTCTTCTCGATTACATGAAGAAACACGAGGAAGCGAACGTATATTTAGTTGCAGCGCTTGAAGGTCAAGAAAAACGCATGGGACCCGACGCTGTCAATACATGTATGGCAGCAACAAACCTCGGCGTAAATCTCTACCACCTTGGAGATGTGGAAGGGGCAACTGTGCACCTTCAGCGAGCGTTTGATGGGTTTATGCAATCGCTTGGTCCGACACACTCTTACACGCTAAGTCTGATGAATAGTTTGGCTGTCATGTACGAACAGAGTGGAAAAATTGATGAGGCAATTGCGTATTACAAACAATCACTCGAAACCCAACGTGCAATATTGGATCCAAGGCACCCCACGATTCTAGAAACTGCGCACAACTTCGGAATTACACTCATGGATTTGAAACGGTACGAAGAAGCAGAGCGGTACTTACTTGAGGCCTTGGCAGGATGGCAGACGCTGCAACACCAAAATGAACAGTTGACGCTGCCGTACATAGTAGATCTCTACATAGCATGGGAGAAGCCAGAAACAGCAGCCAAATATCGTGCGATGCTCAGCGCAGAAAAGGGCTCTTCTGCTGAATAATGGCACTTTTTCGCTTCATGCAATTTTTCTTGAATAATTTTAAATTCCTGTAAATAGAGCGCATGTAGTTGTACACGGACTTTTTTAATCTAAGGATGTACAAATGAAATACGCACTCGCAATCTTACTCACTTCCGTAGCATCAAGCCATGCACTCGCCGACACTTGGGCAGTGAGCGCAAGCGGTAAAGCAGACTTTACAACTATCCAAGAAGCGGTGGACGCAGCAGCTTGCTTTGACGACGTTCTTGTCATGCCCGTAAGGGATTCAGCAGTTTTAGAATGCAATACAAATGCTCAAATTCAAAAAAATTGATTTTTCTTGCATCGACAGGCGTTTAGTGTCATAATCGAGCGTCCTGTTGGTTCATTTGAAGGAGGTAGGTTAATGATTACATATTTGAATATTTTGCTCTCAATCTCAATGATGACTACTGCATCGTTTGCCACCACTTGGACAGTCGACGACGATGGTGGTAACGCGGATTTCACTACAATTCAAGAAGCCATAGACGCTTCAAGCAATGGCGATGAAATTCTTGTTATGCCCGGAACTTATACCGGCACAGGAAACTGGGTCATCGATTTGGACGGTAAAGCAGTTTGGCTCCATAGCAGCGATGGATCAGCATCAACGTTTATTGATGGAGAAGACGCTCGCGTCGGCATCTTCTGTAATAGTGGCGAAACAATCAATACTATTATCGAGGGGTTTACGATAACGAATTGCTCTGGTGACGCTGGCGGCGGGATGTGGTGCTGGGATTCTACTCCAGTTCTTCGAGATTGTAGGTTTGTTAGCAATGTGGCGAGTTCGAAGGCAGGCGGGGTAGCATGTTCTTTAGCCAGCCCTATGTTCGAAAATTGTTCGTTCATTGGTAACAGTACAGTTGGAGATGGCGGCGCTTTTTGGTGCCTAGAAGGTAATTCAGTATTTACTAGTTGCACGTTTACTGATAATAGCGCTGATAATGGCGGGGCGATTATTTGTTCTAATTCAAATCTGTCTTTTGCAGATTGTTCTTTTACGAACAACGCTGCATATGATGATAGAGGTGGCCCCAGAATTTAGGACAGTGGGTTAAGGTGGGTTAGAATTACATCAA
>JACNLR010000162.1 GCA_014381385.1 Planctomycetota bacterium
ATGGCCAACGCGGAGTGTTTGTAAACCCAAAAGGTGGCGGATAAACGGGGCCAGGTGGAGGGGTGCTAATAGGACTTGGGCGAGCACTTGCGAAATACGATCCAACACACGGTAGTGTTTTGCGATCAAATGGCTACCTCAGCCGCGATTCGCGTCGTGTAGAACGTAAAAAACCAGGTCAACCTGGCGCACGTAAACGTTTCCAATTCTCAAAACGTTAAGCTATATCAAGCAAAAATCAAAACGGCTTGGACATTCGTCCAAGCCGTTTTTTTATTTCATCTGTGTTAACAAATACGACCAAGGGACTACATTAGAAAAAGGCATGTGCATGCGTGGTGGTTTTTGCATTGATGCTGCAATCTCCCTAGGATGTGAAACATCAAGAGACGAGAGCGTTCGGTCAAGTACAGATGCTGGTGTTTTTGTGGCAGTCTGCCCAATTGATGGGTTCAACATTCCACAGACATCACCAACTACAGAGATTACTCGGTGCATCAAATCAAGTACGCGCCCTGATGGTAACTCACGCAGCGGCCTCCCCGCGTGTTGAACAGCAACCGCAACGGACGTCGGCATAGCACGTTGCATCAGTTGTTGTTGCAATAAAAAAGACCAACACAAGTCCTTTTCAATGTTCTCCATAATCCGCACTTTCGGCGTGTATTCAAGTTTTTGAATTGATAAACGTGCTCTTTTACGAAGTAAATGCATCGCAGAGGCAATTCCTATCTCATCGCAAGCAATTTGATCCACCCCCTGCATACCAAAAGTCAACGGATCAATGGAAAGGACTAGGGGCGGCAAATGTAAAGCCGATTGAGAACCAAGAATAACTTCCTCCGCATCATCGCGTAAGAATACATCTAAATCAACATAGGTGATTACTAACTGTCTAAGCCGAGTTGCTCGATTTCGCGCAACCGCTTTTCGCAGCGCGTCTTTTGTGCGGTTAAATCGATTCGTTAATACCTCCCAAGAAATCCCAATGCGCCTTGCACGCTCAATAATTCTTGCATCACGTTTCGTAAGCGGTGGTTGTTGTTGAAGCATCGCCTTTAAAGTTTCATCTGCATGCAGCAATGCCCTAACAGTTTCATGACCTCTTCCAACCTCAGAAGAAAGTTCACTTGCGATATCGTTCAGCGACCTTCCGCTCCCTTTATATTGAAATGCTGCTTGCACAATGTGTTGATGTTCTTGGGGAGACAATCTTGAAAAATGCGATGCACTTTCTAGTCTCTCCTTTTTTCGATTCCGAAATGACTCTAACATCTCTTTTGTACAACCAAGTCGACGTCTGCCGTTTGGTTCAACTACCCAATAGAAAACAAGACCATCCCTTCGAAGGCGACTCACTGTTCGCAAGGAAACCTTCAGTTCCTCAGCCACTTGTGCAACTGTAAGCATTTCATTGGATGCTATTTGTAGCGTTCTACTTACATTAGCGATTAATGAAACTAAATCGCCTATCAGCGCAGCACCTACAAGCATCGGTTGCTCGTCCGCATCGCCTCGATAACCAGTAATACGATAAATGATGTAATCGAACGGGTACAGTGATTGCGTATCTAGTTCTTTAAGTAATGCTTCTGCAGCTTTTGTTTGTTTCTTTTGTACTTTTAGAGGAGCACGATGAATCTGCGCGGCTAATTCATGCATTAACTCAATGTGAAATTTTGGCGATATAGGCATTCCTACGCACCAAAAAAACGTAGGGGGCGAACTTCTTCAATTGAGCCAACTGAATGTGCAAGTGCATAGAAAAGTTCTAATGCTTCCTTATGGATATCGGTAAAAGTGTACTGAATATGTTCCGTAAGATATCGATGTGCGGTATCGACTTCCCAGCCACGCACCTGAGCATGGGCAGAGACCACTTGCTCAATTCGATTTGTATTGCACCTGCGCTGCCTATCAAGAACCATCCTTGCCATTTGTACTATTTCACTATCCAAATCGCTCGTTCCAAACCAAGTTGCGAACACAAACGGAAGTCCAGTTTGCTCTTTCCATTCATAGCCCAAATCTAGTGCGTACGTAAACGTATTGCCCGTTGCACTTGTAACAACTTTGTCCCCAATCATGAGCATCGTATCTGGCCAATCTTCAGCGTTTGCACTAAGGGCGCGAATATCACATGGAACTATTTTTGGTGCTATTCCAAACTTGTTCCGTACAATAATTTGCATGAGTGCAATCGATGTATGGCTATCAATATCGCAATGCACTTCTTTGATATGTTCAAATGGCTTCTTGCTGCACAGCCTAACTGTTAACGTTTCACCATCACTGCTAAGCACACCTACGGGTAAGATGCGGAGTTGTTCTTTGCTTCGTTGATAATCGATTGTGGAGGCGAGTGCGAAGTCAACTTCTTTACTTTCGAGACACTCAATCAATTCGCTTGGAAACTTTGGTAGGAGTTGCACGCCCTTAATCGATGCAATTCCATCGATTAAGGGGGTTGCGTTGAGAAAATTTACAACACCAAGGCGAAGTTTGCGAAGCTGCATTTGTACCATACGTACATCATAGTGCCCTTACACATGTATAACACGTGATTTTTCGTTATCGGTCATACAAGTTTTTTTCAGTGCATTGTTAACTTCGTAGTCTGAGTTGCCGATAGTGGTTGTGGACAGATGTGTGTTCTCGAGCCCAAGTAATGAGAGTAACACTACAGGGACCGCCCACGGGCCGACCCACTTCGCTCGCAGCATTTCTTGGGCTCGACGACATTCGTCAAAAACTCTCTCCTCTCTCTTAAAAACGTTCGTTCCCGTCACTCGTGGCGGGAACCGTTTTTTTAATGGGACTGTCCCCACGCAAGTAGCACCTCTGTGCCTCCGTGGCCTTATTAAAAATATTGGAAGTTAGACAACCGAATCAGGCAACTTCGATTTCGCGTGATTGATTCGGTGTAACAACCTCAAGCGATGGCTCTATGTAGGTTCGGTGCACCTTAGGTGATATACGACTTATTATCGCATGTGGAACTACGCCTGCAACTTGCGCTATTTTTTCGAGCGTTGCTTCGCTTGACGCGTTCGTCGAAATCAACTCAACGCCACAGCCAATTCCGTTGCCAGAAATCTCTGTGAGGTCTATCGCTATTTGATCCATGCATACACACCCGACAATTGGCGCATCTCCAAGCGCCCTCTTAAATTCTGCATCAAACACTCGAACGGACGCGCCCTTGCGCACACCTTCTGCGCCTACTCCCATTGGATATCCTGCAGCGTACCCTACTGGAACAATTCCAATACGGGATTGCCTTTTTGCAGTCCATTTACCAGAGTATCCAACTTGTTCCCCTTTGGAAACGTTTTTAACATGCGCAAGCACAGAACGCCAAGAAACTACTGACTGTAAGCCGCTAATCGCGGGGACGCCGTTTGGCACAGTTCCTGTCCAAGCCAAACCCACACGAACCATATCGCGATGCGTCCATTTCCATCGTGCTGTTGCTGCAGTGTTTGCTTCATGCACAATACATTCGTCTGGGAGCGGTGTTTGGACTGCATGTAACACCTTCGTGAGTCGTTCGTGTTGTAATTTCGTTAATGCTTCGTCGTGCACAGACGAAATGAAATGCGTCATCACCCCAGTCAATTTGATTCGTTCATCTCTTAAAACCGTTCTGATAAGCGCAGGTGCATCTTCCAGTGCACATCCTCCTCTGTGAAGCCCTGTGTCAACCTTGACATGTACGTTGATGGGTACTCTTGTTCGATTCGCAAGGCGCAGCAGTGATTTTAATTGATCGATGTCATGGAGCACGAGGTGGAGTTGCCCTGAGAGTAATCCTCGATACATAGCGTGCACCCTTTCAATCGAATGCACTGGTGCGAGTACGAGTAGCGGTGTCGTATTTCCTGAATTCAGAATCTCCCCAGCTTCATCTGGGCTATATACAGCCAACATTGATGCATTTTGGCCAATCAAAGAAGCCACCCTTGAAGCGCCAAGACCGTAACCATCCGCTTTCACGACTCCACAGAGACCACAATCTTTACCAATATGGTTGCGAATGACGGTACAATTGTTTTTAATTGCTCCAAGATCTATTTGGACAGTGCTATGTTGTATTGTTCGAAATGTATGCATCCTTGCAATCTTACGTATCTTTACCACATATATAAAATCATATAATCAATAGTGAACCTTCTATGGGTAGTATCGTCCGCAATTCGATTTTACCACCAAAACAATTGAGCACAGATGACAACACCAAAAATTGACCTTGAAATATTCGATACTAATCAGTCCTTTGGGGATATTGGCCTAAATGAAAACTTGCAAAAAGCTGTACAGAAGGCTGGCTTCAAGCATCCCACTATCATTCAATCAAAACTCATCCCCCTTGCCCTCACTGGCGCAGATATTCTTGGGCAATCACGAACTGGCTCTGGAAAGACCGCCGCCTTTGGACTTCCAGCATTAAACACTCTCGAAGAAGGTGATGCATATGGTGCATTAATATTAGTTCCAACTCGCGAACTTGCGATTCAAGTCTCCGCCGAACTTGAAAGCCTTGGAGAATTCACAAATTTAAAAGCCGTACCAATTTACGGCGGACAAAAAATTAACACGCAAATAACAAAATTAGAAAAACGACCTCAGATAATCGTGGGTACACCCGGAAGAGTGATGGACTTACACCAAAGGGGGCATCTTCCTTACGACAGAATCAAAATTGCAATTCTTGACGAGGTCGACCGTATGCTTGATATCGGATTTAGAGATGACATCCGAAAGATTCTCGGCGGTTTGCGTCAAACACATCAAACGATTTTTGTTTCCGCAACTATCTCTGACGAAATTAACCGTCTTGCAAAAAAATATATGAAGGACGCGAAACAACTCGATGTTACTTCCTCATCTGGCTCACTTACTGTTGCACAAGTAAGCCAAGAGTATTTGCCCGTTGAGCCATGGGACAAACAAAAACTTTTGTACCACTTACTTACGCATGAAGAAACTGCTATGACATTAATCTTCTGCAAAACTAAAGCAACAGTTGACAAACTCACTCGTTTCCTAACATCAAAAGATATCGATGCCGCTGCGATTCATGGCGACTTGCAACAAAGCAAACGCAATGCCGTGATGCAGCAACTTCGCGATGGAAAGTTAAGCGTTCTGATTGCCTCTGATCTTGCATCTCGTGGTATTGACGTAGAAAATATCACGCACGTCATCAACTACGATGTACCAGAAGATCCTGAAATTTATGTCCACCGGATTGGTCGTACAGCAAGAGCTGGGCGCGGAGGTATTGCTTGGATGTTTGTAACTCCAGAACAAGGGCAACTCCTCACGCAAATCGAAGCGCTTACGAACGTTGAAATTACGATTAAAGAATATCCAGATTTCATACCCGGGCCAGAGCCAAGAGCCGTACGCGAGCGTAAGAATAAAGAGGAACAACGAATCGAGGCTTCACGCGAAGGCAAAAGCCGCACGAAAGTAGATATACCCAGTGAACAAGAAGGCAAAGATGATGCGAGTTTTCCCGGTGGAGTTGTACCAAAAGGACTACCCAATAAACGAATGGGTGGACGCGTTCGCACACGAAGAAGATGAGCGTCTCTGTTGCCCAAACTATTCAGGACGCACTAGCCCTTAACAAACCAGTTGTCGCTTTAGAAACCGCTGTGCTTACCGCAGGACTACCAAAGACTCCTTGGAGTGCGGATTACGGTGACTGTCCAAACACTATTGATTCAAATCTACCCGTTAATCTAGCACTTGCTTGTGCAATGACAGCCTCTGTGGAAAACCATGGCGCTATCCCCGCTTGGATTGCTGTTACAGATGGAAATTTGCGAATTGGACTCACAAGTAATGAAATTACTGATTTGTGTACCAATGAAAACGCTGGAAAAGTATCCCTTGCAACTATAGCACATTGCATGCAAAATAAAAAAACCGCCGGCACAACAGTTGCTGCAACGTTGCTTGCCTGTAGTCTTTCCTCTAAAAAAAACCCAATACGTGTTTTTGCCACAGGTGGCATCGGCGGTATGCATCAAAACTGGATGAAACGCTTAGATATATCAGCGGATATTCTAGCCCTTTCAAATACGCCAACGTGCGTTGTTGCTAGCGGCGCGAAATCTATTCTTGATATTCCTGCGACCGTTGAATCTCTTGAGACAGTCGGCGTTCCCGTTTTTGGTCTTGGTACACCATTGTTTC
>JACNLR010000195.1 GCA_014381385.1 Planctomycetota bacterium
TCACGCCTCTCGTCGAGTTGTTCGCGCGCAAATGTGGCACAAGAAACTGCGTCGCCCGTTCCGCCCTCTTCATTCCAAGAGTGTGTGTCTATAATTGAGTGCGCCGAAAAATCCAACACGCCCTCGCCTGCGCCAAGATAGATTCCAGCACGATCAAAATCTAAGTCTTCGCATTCTCCAAGACCAGATTGATCCCACGCCTGCCTTGCAGCGCCAAGAGCAAACTGCGAGTTCATAGCGGGGTCATGGTGGATAGAAGCATCTTTGACGTGTTCTTTCCAATCAAAATCGTGAACTTGCCCAGCAAACTTTGTTGGAAAACTTGATGCATCAAACCGATCAATTTTTGCGATGGCAGATTCACCATTGCACATACGATTCCATACAGTTTCAAGATTGTTGCCAAGGGGCGTAATCCATCCCATACCTGTGATGACAACTCTAGTCATGCCTGCACCCTCCCAAGAATAATCGCGACACATTGTCCCCCCTCACTTGGTGATAGGACGAGAACTTTGTTGACGGGCATTTTTGTAGCATCACAGCGACTGGCGTCAATACCAGTCGTTTCTTTTGCACCAAGTCGCGCCGGAACTTGTTGTTCTTTGATGCTTTTTGCAGCAACACTTATTGCGATAGCGCCATTGCCAGCCATGCAATTCCCAGTGAAGGGTATGGTTGTGATTGTTGGAATTTCGGGTAACCGTTCGCCAAAAATTTCTTGTAACCCTTCACGTTCAGCGTCATCAAGTTGTTGTATGCCAGAACCAAGTGGGACAATAACGTCGATAGAACATGCATCGCAATTAGCTTCAACAAGCGCCTTGCGTATTGCAGATGCAAGGGCTCTTGGGTCTGCTTTAAGCGGCGAGTCTGCAAAAGATTGCCTGCATCCAACACCATCGATGGTACACCAAGGAGTACCGCCCCGCGTTGTGCAAGAAGTACTTGACTCTACGATTAATATACCCCCGCCCTCACCGATGACAGTGCCATTTGTATCGGCTGCAAAAGGTGTTATCAATGCAGACATATCACCAGAACCGTTGGTTTCTATAAGGCGCCCGGTGCAGTGTTGCCTGTAAAGCGCAAGTGGATTGACGCGGTCTTCGGCTCCTCCAGAAAGACAAGCGTCAGCATCACCTCTTTCAATTACTCGCCTCGATTCTGCAATAGAGAGACCACTTGAAGCTTCGCAGCATGTAATAGTATTGCTTGGTCCTTGGCAATCGTGCACAATAGTGACGTGGCAAGCGAGCATGTTGGGAAGATATTTCAACAACCAGAGCGGCGTTAAATTTTGCATACCCTCTGCGCCCCAATGTGCAAGGTCAAAGGTGCCATCCTCTTTTTGGCTTGTGACAAGGGCAGCCCCAAGTTCATTCACTTCTGCGGAAATGAGACCTGCGCCGATGTGACACCCAACTCTTGTTGGGGATAGAGTTGGCGTGGCATCGCTCGTTGCAGCAGTCGTTAACCCCGCATTTTCTACAGCGTCAGCAGCCGCTCCAACAGCAAGCTCGGTATCCCTGCACATAACTTTCGTTGCTTTGCGATGACTTTTGGGTACAATTTTCCGAACTTTATAGGCATCTTCTGCAAGTTCGCCAGCAACTTGCGACGTAAACCCGCTTGGGTCAAACCGCTCTATGCGATGTAGACCGGTTTTTCCCTCAACCATGGCATCCCAGAGAACGTCAATTCCAACACCAAAGCAAGTGATGACACCAACGCCTGTAATAAAAATTTGTTCTTGCTTCTCTACCATTGATGCGAATTGTACCGTGATTAATTGCTGCCTGACCTCCCTTGGAGTCGGACCTCATAATAGGAGTTTGCGAGCAATCAGCAAAGTTGCGAGCAACAATCAGCCGAGTTTTTGCCCTATGAGCATCGCGAGTTCGATGGATTGTTCGTA
The DNA here is from genome assembly GCA_014381385.1 of Planctomycetota bacterium. Taxonomy (GTDB): domain Bacteria; phylum Planctomycetota; class Phycisphaerae; order Phycisphaerales; family SM1A02. Next base: position 1,919 of record JACNLR010000195.1, read on the forward strand.
GTTAAGCCGAGGGTCAACGAGCGTTTCGTACGAATCGCCAAGCCCAGCCTCATCGAGCCCTCTTGCGCCACCGGTGCATTCCGTAACATTTTGACCGCACACTTCGACATGCACGCCGCCAAGAGAAGAACCCATTTTTTTGTGTATATCTATCGACTGCTCGAGTTCAGAAAGAATGGAGTCGAAATTTCTAGTTTTAATCCCAGAAGCCGTGCGCTGCGTGTTGCCATGCATAGGGTCGCAAACAAACAGGACTTGTTTGCCCGTTGCTTGCACTGCATCGATTAATTTTGGAAGTTCGCCTTCAACTTTCTTTTCGCCATAGCGGTGAATCAAAGTTAGCCGACCAGGTTCATTGTTCGGGTGCAACACATCGAGAAGTTTTTCCATTTCAACTTCGTGCGTACCGACTTTTACACCAACGGGATTTGCAATGCCACGAAAGAATTCAATATGTCCACCATCGAGATCAGTAGTTCGTGCCCCAATCCAAGGGAAGTGACACGATAAGTCATACCAGCCATCTCGCCTTGGGACTTGTCTGGTTTGTGCTTGTTCGTAGTGGAGATGTAATCCCTCATGGCTTGTAAAGAATTCAACACGGTTTATTGCACCAATCGACTCGCCGGCAAGAGTTTCCATGAACCGTAAACTCTCTGCGATGGATGCAATGATTGCTTGGTACTCGCTTGCTTTTGGCGAGTGGTCCACAAAACCCAAGTCCCAATATTCGGGGTGATGTAAATCCGCAAAACCGCCATCAATCAATGCGCGAACAAAATTAACTGTCATGGCTGACCGTTCAAACCCTCGTAGTAATCGGTTTGGGTTTGGTGTTCGAGCCAATTCAGAAAAAGCTATATCGTTTACTAAATCGCCTCTGTAACTCGGAAGTGTTACGCCATCAATAGTTTCAGTATCGCTCGAGCGAGGTTTAGCATATTGTCCAGCAAGCCGACCAACTCGAATGACTCTGCGCTTCGTGGAATGCACGAGTGCGAGCGACATTTGCAGGAGTACTTTTAACTGTCCTGTAATTCGCTCTGGGGTGCAATCCGTAAAACGCTCGGCACAATCTCCTGCTTGTAACAAAAACCGCTTCCCATTGGCCGCATCTGCAAGTTGCGATTTAAGCGTTTCGATTTCCCAAGAGGAAACAAGAGGCGGCAATTTTGACAGAGCTTCAACAGCACGATCCATCGCCTCAGAATCAGCATAATGAGGCTGTTGCGTGGTCTGCGCTTCTTGCCAAGTTGTTGGATTCCAATTGGTCATTCTAAAAAATGCGGGCGAGAGGACTCGAACCTCCACGGGTGTTACCCCACCAGAACCTAAATCTGGCGCGTCTGCCAATTTCGCCACGCCCGCTGGGGTGGTGCAGAGCGGATATGATATGGTGAAACATACTTTCCCAAAGACTTTTTTATGACGAACTTTGCAACAACTTCAATACTGCCACTTCTCGCTCGACTTGTCGTTGCTGCAGCCATGTTGACCTCGGGTTGGATGAATTGCTTTGGACAAGTTGAGATTTCCCACGCGATGGCTTCCCAATTACGGGCAATGGAGATTGAGGTCGTTTCTCCAACAGCGCAAACGCTGCCGCCCTCAACTGTTGGCGATCCTGCCGACGCAATGGAAGAGAGTTCCACGCCAACCACGACCTTTGACACCACTCGTGGTGTGCACCGAATAGTTTGGCTCGTCCATCAGAAGTGGCCTGACATTGGAGGCTGGGGAATATTTGTTTCGTGGACTGCTGCAGTTTGCCAACTTGCAGCAGGCTTACTCTTACTCGTAGGATTGTTTACACGCTTGTCTGCACTTACGATTTGTGTCGCATCGGGCATGGCGATCTATCTTGTATCGGGTGGAATCCACGGCATGTTTACAATGAATCCGTTTGACTGGCCGCAAGATTCACACCGATTTATTCAACTCTTCGCCGGTCTTGGACTTTTCACATTATCCCTTGGGCTTCTTGCAAGTGGCGGCGGTGGCTTCTCCCTTGATGCAAGACATAAAAACACAGCACTGCCTGCTAAAAGCAACTCGGTGAAAAACCGCAGCGAGTAGTCTAAACAGCAAAAAACTAGTGTAAGGTGTACGCAACGATGCCAACACCATCCAATACTTCAAAAACCAACCACGACATCAGCGCCCCCGTTGCATGGACGCTTTCCATAGGAGTGCATATTGGAATTGGTCTTCTTGCTTTTTTTATCACTTGGTCGGTTATTCGCGATGCAGAAGAACCCCCGCGTGTCGTGACGAGTGCATGGCACGAGCATCCTATAGCAATTGAAGCGGAACTTCCCTTTGTACCCATGCAAGTGATTGCTGAAGAAGAACAAAAACCACCTGCACCAGAAATACCAAAAGAACCGCCACCGCCAGAGCCACTGCGCGATGGTTTAGCGGTACTGCACCACATCGCAACAACGGGAGAGGTACCCGTTGAAGCCGTACGTGTGCCCGAAACCGAGGTTAAGTTTATGGGGCTTGATGCAGTTGCAGCAAAACGAATCGTGTATGTAGTTGATGCGTCTGGCTCGATGCTGTTACACCTTTCTACAATTCTTGAAGAGCTTGAGCGCTCCTTGCAAACGCTCCACCCTAAACAAGAGTTTGGCATCGTCTTTTTTCAAAAAGAGAAATCAATTCCTGTCCCCCCAAAAGGCCAGTTAGTTTCTGCAGATGCTACGCATATCGATAAGGCAATGCGGTGGATTCACACAAGCGGTAAAGTGATTCCTGCAGGCGGAAGTAACCCGATTGTAGCCATGAAAACTGCGATGCGATTAAAACCAGAGGTAATCTATTTGCTAAGCGAGAATATCACAGGCGCGGGGCGGTATGAAGTACCAGCGAGTGAACTCCTAGTTGCAATTGACAAGTTGAACCCTGTTGATGAACGAAACGGGCTTCGCAGGGTACAAATAAATTGCATTCAGTATCTATCTGAAGATCCAAATGGAACAATGAAGAAGATTGCTGAAATTCATGGTGGAGAAGATGGGTATACATTTATAGAGCGTGGTAAAGTAGTAAAGTAAGGAGAATATGGCATGGATGCCAAATGGAGATTTATACAAATCAGCGCGCTTGTAATCGCAGCGACTGCAACAACAACGTTTGCCCAAAGCGGTGAACATAGTTTTGGTGAAGCATTTTTTGTCTCTAGAAGAAACGATGGCTCAATTGAAGTACTTGGAAGTGCGGTAACGTGGTTTTTGTTATTCCTTTCGGTTATTAGCATAGGGTTGATAGTACACCTTGCACTTGCAAACCAAAGACCAAGTGTTTTGCCAGACGCACTTGTACACAAAATCCGTGCACATATAAAAAAGAAAAAGTTTCAGCATGCCATCGATGCTGCTGCAAAAGATGACAGTTACCTTGGCAGAATTTTAGTTGCTGCATTTAAAGAGGCAAAATTTGGATTTCCAGCCATGATGCGCGCGCTCGAACAAACTGCGGATGAACTTGCAACAAAGCGACTCAGGCGGATTGAACTCTTAAATGTTCTTGGGCAAGTGAGTCCTATGATTGGACTGTTTGGGACGGTATATGGGATGATTCTCGCTTTTGGCGCTATTGTTGCAGCCGGAGGGAGCGCAGATCCAGTTGCACTTGCAGGTGGGATCGGCACAGCACTAACGACTACGTTTTGGGGACTCGTCGTTGCAATTCCAGCGCTCTCTGGGTATGCAATTATTCGAAACAAAATCGACGAGTTAACGGTTGAGGCAACTATTGAAGCAGAAGAACTACTGAACAGCTTCAGGCCAAGGCGACCAAGCCAAGGGGTACCATCCAATAAAATAAAAGCAGAATCAAAACCTTCAAAAACACTAGAGGTGGTGTAGTGCTACGGCGAGGCAGCCCGTCTGCAACAATCAATGCAAATATGACGCCAATGATTGACGTCACGTTTTTGCTCATTGTATTCTTCGTCGTTGTTTCTCAAATTGTTGACCGCGATGCTGTCTCGATGGATTTGCCCTCCCCAGAGCATGCAGTAGCAGGCATACCTGACAAACAAAACAGAGTTGTGGTGAATATTGTTCCACTTGAAGGCGGAGAAGTCGCTGGCATTTCGGTTGGAGGGCATACCATCGCCTGGGACGACATGTACGAACTTGCTGCAATCGTAGACACTAGAGTCAAGGGAGGCGCAACGGATGTGCACCTTCGAGCGGATAGAGCAACGAAGTATGCGTACGTGCACAAAGTCATCGAGGCAATCCGTGGCGTTCAATCTTCGGTACGCTTGCAACTCGTTATTGAAGGGGAGAACTAGTGCGCACTAAACGTCTCAAAGCAAACCCCATGGGGCTAAATCTCACATCAATGATAGATGTTGTCTTTTTACTTTTAATTTATTTTATGGTGGCGACTGAATTTAAAACTGCAGAAGAGTCGTTCCCGATGGACTTGCCAATGCGAGATGGTGGACAGACGATAACGCTTGACAGCAAACCCCTTGTCATTGTTGTTGAATCAGCGGGTGAAAAAAGTAATGACATCCGCATCCGTTTGGAAGGTCCGTGGGAACCTATTGCATCTGTAGATGGACTCACGAAATTTCTATTGGCAAACAAGACAGGACAGTTTGCATCTTCAGGGCTGTTTACACAATTACACCCAATTCTTATTAAGCCATCGAGCGAGACGCGTTGGGATCACACGATTGCAGCGTACAACGCAGTTGCAAGAGCAGACTACGTAAATATTACGCTTGAAAAGCCTCTATGACGCGCGTCGTTTATCAAGCGGTGTCCCATGTTGCATGCGTTCTCGTAACCTGCGTAGGGAATCGATTTCTATTTGCCGAACACGCTCTCTCGTAAGCCCGATGACAACGCCAATCTCTTTTAAGGTGAGCGGGTCTTGACCCTCAAGTCCAAAGCGTAGTCTGAGTACTCGCGCATCTCGGTGATCGAGTTGCCCAAGGAAACCTAAAATGTCCTTTATGGTTTCACGTTGCTCTACTTGTTCATCAGGGCGTTTGTTATTTGCATCTTCAAACACTTCAGAAAGCGACATCGGTTCACCCGCCATTGTTTTTGGAACCCTACCCGAGCACGCGCGCATCGCCCTTCGAATTATGTTGAGTTTTTTCAGCGGAATATCCATCGCATCCGCAACCTCTTGATTGGAGGGTCTGTGTTCGAGCATGTCTTTGAGTTTGTTGTTTGTGTGTCGATACCGGTTGATTAAATCGACCATGTACGCCGGTATGTGCACAGGCTGTGTTGAATTGGTGAGCATTCGTTTTATTGATTGTTTAATCCACCAAGAGGCATACGTCGAAAAGCGTGCGCCATGCGCTGGATCAAATCCCTCAACGGCGCGTATTAATCCAACGTTTCCTTCCTCGATGAGGTCGGCAAGCGTAAGCCCTCTGCCAAGGTAGCGTTTGCCTATTGAGACTACGAGCCGCAAGTTTGCACGAATCATGTGCTCCTTCGCTGCAGCATCGCTGTCATTAATAATCCGCCACCCTAACTCTTTTTCTTCTTCCGGCGACAGAAGGGCTACTTCATTGATTTGCTGCAAATATAATTCGAGGTCCACGCTAGTCTCCTAATTGAAAAAACTTTAAATCCCACATGTTGATTCGGTTTTATAATTGCGCAAATCAAGGCAAATACCCAGTGGTGGTTCGTTGTGCCCGCATAATCGGTATGGATTATCCAACTAGTACTGGCACACTAGGTAAGATGTGATGATTATGCAGAGCGACGACATTTCAAACATCCTACACGAGTGGGCTTACGAGCAAGGTAAGTTAAATGTGCGCATCATTGAATCAGTAGATAGAGGCGAAATTCTGCAAATACGAATCGAACTGGGCGTCATCCAGATGGAAATGGATGGTCGACCTGACGGTGTACCTCAAGAAGGTTTTTCATCTTTATTGGATCTCTATTTAGAGCGTGGATGCCAGGGGGGTCTTTCGCCTGAATCGTGTCGACAACTTCGCGAAGAAGGTGTGCAGCGGTCGCACAGGTCAGCGGCCTTATTTGCGATTGGGCGGTGGAAGGAAACAATCAGAGACTGTAACGATAATTTGGTTGTTTTCGACCTTTGTAGGGCGCATGCAACAGAGGAGCAAGACGCAATGGCGCTCGAACAGTTTCGTGGTTCAGTCATTGCCCTTTGCGCGCGGGCTGCAGCCGAGTGGGCAATTGATGAGGACAGCATTCCTCGAGCGATGTCAGCACTAGATACTGGACTGGAAGAACTCCAAAAAGCACTTGGTGATGATTGGGAAGATTCGAATGAATCTCAGCTGCTCCGCGGCATGAAGGAGGCGCTTGTCCCAAAGCTGCCTCGGTCAGAGCGGGCGGATTTAAAAGAACGACTTGCAGCTGCAATCGAAAATGAAAACTACGAACTTGCTGCAATATTACGCGACGAAATCCGCTTGCTTCGCGATTGAACTATTTGTAAGAACAGTACTCTTTAAGCACTTGGCTAGACAGCCTTGTGCCAGAGTTGACGTGTTTACGTGCATTATTTTTTATAAAACGGGAGTGGTACTACCGCTGCTTGTAGTTGTTGTTTCCCAAAATCGATGGAGACAGTATCGCCTTCAAAATCGCTTGGCAAGTATGCCATCGCGATGGCATGTCCTAATGTTGGACTTAAACAGCCACTCGTCACAATACCAATTACATTGCTCCCGAAAAGCACTTCCATGTATTGACGAGGGCTTCGTTTTCCCTCGAGCGTAAGCCCTACAAGTTTTGTGCTTGGACCTTGCTGGTCAATCGCTTGCAATGCTTCTTGCCCTATGAATTGTTCTGCTTCGTTTTCACCCACTCCCTTACCTAGTTTTACGGCAAAAGATAATCCGGCGCACAGCGGGTCGATTTCTTCCGTCAACTCATGTCCATACAATGGCATGCCAGCTTCGAGCCGAAGCGAGTCTCTTGCCCCAAGACCTGCGGGTGTAATGGTGGTGGGGTCTTCCATGTTTGAAAGCATGAGGTCCACAGCTTTATTTGCAAATTTCGCTGGCAAGATGACTTCAACACCATCCTCGCCGGTGTACCCAGTTCGCGAGATGAGGAGTTTTGCAATAAAAAGATTTTTGGTTGCGAAACGGTACCGCTTCAAATTCGGAATTTCAGAGGAGACCTTTGCAAGCAAATCCATAACGCTTGGACCTTGCAGAGCGATCATTGCTGTAGATTCTGTTTCGTCCTTGAGTTTAAAGACAAACTCTTTGCGGTTATTCTCGATATGGCTAAGGATTTTTTCGCGGTTTGCACCGTTGCACACCATGAGATATTCACAATCCTTTATTTTATAGACAAGAACATCGTCTTTGCATCCACCTTGGGCGTTACAGATGATGGAATACCGCACTTGCCCATCTTGCATTCCCAAAATCTGCCTCGTACAGAGCCGGTCGAGTACCTTGCAGGCATCCCTACCCGTAAATCGTAATCGACCCATGTGGGAAACATCAAATAGACCACCGCTTTTTCGTACTTGCAAGTGCTCGTCGATTATTGAACCGTAGAGGAGTGGCATTTCCCACCCCGCAAAATCGACCATCTTTGCGCCTTGGTCTACGTGGTATTTGTGGAACGGGGTGGCTTGTAATTGCTGCGTTTTTGTCATGTGTTGTACCTTTTATGGAAAGATGTATTGTACTTCGCAATACAAAAGCGGTTGTAACTCAATGCCTTGGTGGGTATCCTTCACACCACAGATGCGATTCTACAAAGCAATCCTCCTCTGCCTCGCCTGTTTTTTTCAAGCGCAAACCCTCCAATCCGCATTCGATGGGGAGATTATTTCTTCCATAGAATTTGTTCGACTCGACCGCGTTGAAGAACAGCGAATTTTGAACCTCATTCAATCCGCAGCAGGTTTACCCTTTTCTAACGAAGTACTTATTGAGGATGTGCACATGCTCACATCTCTTGGTGAGTTTGAACGCATTCGAGCTGACCGAATTGTCCAAGAAGATGGAACGATTCACATAGTTTTCACCTTCAAAGAGCAACAAATAGTCACCCAAATTTCAACAGCGGGGAATACACTTCTTAGCGATAGTGAACTCCTCGCAGTCGTACCGATTTTACCTGGGCTTGGCAGGGATGATGATGCAATTGACCGCGGCCGGCGTGCAATTATGGAATTGTACAAAGAGCAGGGCAATTACCTTGTCGAAGTATTCACCGAGATTATTGAGTATAAGAGAGAAGATCCAGACCCAGTAACTGGATTGCAAGTCGACACTTCCGTTGCGCTGATTTATAGAATCATGGAAGGACCTCGGGTACGTGTTAAAGGCTTGAATTTTATTGGGAACTACTCTTTTTCAGACAAAGAACTTGCTGCTGAAGTTAACACGAATACATCCGTACCGTTCTTCCGACGCGGGGAGTTAGATGAAACAGTCTTGGAAGAAGATGCAAGAAGTATACACAGGTTCTACATGAATCGAGGATATAGAGATGCTCGTGTTTCCTTTACAGATCCACTTAGCCCTGACGACAAAGAAGCAGCGGTCGTTTTTTTAATCGAAGAGGGACCTCAATATATTCTTGGGGGAGTTTCAGCGCAATTCCAAACAGAGGGTGGGAATGAACCGGTATTTACCAATGAACAAATTGCCGGGCTGATACCGATGAAGGTCGGTGATGTTTATCGACAACTAGAGGTTCTTGACGCCGTGGATGTAATCGAACGTGCGTATGGTGTGCTAGGTAGAATTGTTGAAGTTGACCCCCAGCAGCAAATCATGGATCGAGCAAGGAAAAACCTGTATGGTGGAAGTGACTCGATTGAACAGAAAATAGTAAACGCGGTTCCGTACCATGCAAAGCCGGGCGTACAAATTCATATTATCTTCATGATTAACGAGGGGATTCCCACAAAGGTTGGTCTTGTCAATATAAAAGGCAATTCGGTGACCAAAGACAATGTTATTCGTGGGCGCATTGGACTTAAGCCGGGATATCCTTTTAATGTTCAGGAGGCAGATCGCTCGCGTGGCCGACTGCTTCGAACACAATTGTTCAACGATGTAAAAATGACAATCCAACCAGAGGACGCACAGAATCCGGGCTACCGTGATCTGCTCGTGGAGGTTGAAGAGCGGCAAACTGGCACGTTGAGTTTTGGTCTTATGGCAGGGAGCGATTCAGGTTTGCTTGGAAATATTTCTTTGAATCAAACCAACTTCGATATCGCAGATTGGCCGGAATCTTGGTCAGAGTTTTGGAACAGAAAAGCATTTATAGGTGCTGGTCAACAATTCTCTATGGAGTTTCAACCTGGGGATGAAATATTTAATTATTCAATAGGTCTTACCGACCCGCGGTTTTTAGACACAGATTATTCGGTTGGTGGGCGCGTTGGATACTCAAGACGAAACTATTCAGATTACACACAAAAAACACTGTATAGTCGAGTAAGTGTTGGGCGGAAATTCGGCGATATCTGGAGCGGCAATGTGCACTTTGCTGTGAACAGAATTGAGCTCACAGATATAGACGACGATGTCCCCGTACAAATATTCAACGATCGTGGTCCAAGTACGCTTCAATCCGTTGGTGTTTCAGCGACGCGAACCACTTTAGAGCCTTGGGCGAAACCCTACAAGGGATCGAGACTAAATCTTCGGCTTGACCAATTTGGTGTGCCGGCTGGTGATTACAACTTCACAAAAACTTTCGTAAGTTACACAACATATCTGGCTACAAACCGAGACTTTTTAAACCGAATGTCGACTTTGCGGCTTGATACAAAAATCGGCTATATCTTCAACGGCGATTCTCCAACGTTTGAACGCTTCTATCTTGGCGGCCGTTCGTTACGTGGGTTTGAATTCAGATCCATATCTCCAAAGGGTACACCCCGATTTGCTGGTGGGAGCACGGACGTCGCAATAGGCGGCGATTGGCAATTTTTTGCTGGTCTGCAGTACGAATTCCCAGTGCTGGATAGGTTCATTTCAATGGTTGTTTTCTGCGACAGTGGCACCGTGACGGATAGCCCTGGGTTTGAAGACTACCGTGTTGGTGTTGGCATGGGTTTTAGGCTTCATATTCCTGCTCTGGGACAGGCTCCTCTAGCGTTTGATTTTGGTTTCCCTGTTGTGAAACAAGAGTCAGACAAAAAGAAAATGTTCAGTTTCAGCGTGCAACTGCCGTTTTAGAGCCCACCAATTACTCCTGTAATCACATACAATTACCAATTATTCGTTTCGAACGCGTTGGCAATAAGGACTCGCACCATGTTTAGAAAATCTAGTAAAAATCGACTTCAACGAACAGCCTGGATCACCAGTATGGCATCCGTCATTTGTATTGTCGCAGGCTATGCTGCGGTAGCGGCATCCACACAATTAAGGCCGCCGACTGTGGTCGTTACATTTGATATCGAGCAAGTCATTGCAGACCTTACCGAGCGAGCCGATGCAGAGACAAAACTACATAGCCTAATAATGGACATAGAAGATTCGGGCAAGGCTAAATTCGAAGCCGTTGCGCAACTTGAAGAAGAACTCGACGCAACTTCGGACTTAGACAGGCCAATTGTTAACGAAGAATTGGACAAGTTAAAGCTTGAGGCATTAAGTTACCAACGCTTTGCTGCAGCACAGGTAGACATTGAACGATCGCTCATGTACCGCGACTTGTATCAAAAAATTCAAACTTCTGTCCAAAAAATAGCAGAACAAAATGGATATGACCTCGTTCTAATTAATGACGTTCATCGAGAAATCCTTGTTAATCCAAACGCAAAGGTATCTCGCGAATTTCAAGTGCGTGAACAACTGCAAGTGAAGCGAATCGTGTTCTCTAGTAATCAAATTGATATCACCGAGCAAATTGTGAGCCACATGAATCTTGAGTGGGAAAAAGACCCAGGCAACTAAATTGCATATAAGGATAGACATGAAATACCCAATGTATAAAAAAATAAATTTGTTCTGCGTAGTTGCCATCCTCGTTGTAGGCACAATGTCGTGGCAATCGCACGCTTTGCGTAAACTTGGGGTGTCAAATCCCGCAGTTCTTGTTTCGGTAGATATCTCAAGAGTGTTGTTATCGCTTGAAGAGCGAGCTTGGGAAGAAGCACGTGCGCAAGCGGTTATTGACAATATTGAAGCAGATAAAGAAGCTCGTCGCCGTCACATAGATGATTACAGCGAAGAATTCGAACTCTACAAAGCAGGCTCTGACAAGTGGAACGAATTGATGCAAGAGCAACAGCTTGAACTTTTTGAATACGAGTCATTAAACGATTACGGCATTCTTATCAAAGCCCGCGAAGAATCAAGAGGGATGCGCACGGTGTACTTACATGTTAGAGAATCCATTGCCACACTTGCAGAGCAAAACGGTTGGGATTATGTATTCGTAAACGAGACAGTACTTGAACTTCCACAAGGCGACACCGTTGACATGTCCGCAGTCATTGGTTCACGGCGCATGCTTTATGCAAATCCAGTAATGGACGTGACAGATACCCTCATTGAATATATGAATGCATCCTTTGATGAGATGGCAGTTCGCTAGGGATTCGCGCGTGGTTGTGAAACAACATACACATACTGCGGGCTCACTTGGTGCTGAAATTGGCGCACGCATCGATGGCTCACCGGAGTTGCCGTGTACTGGATGCGCAGCGTTGCACAATGCTCAAGCAGGCGACCTTACGTTTATGGTGAATGCAAAATATGCAAAATTGTGGGCGAGTTCTGCTGCATCGATTGGAATCGTCCCTTTGAACGTTGAAGTTTTAGGGCATGATGCATCCGTGCGTACGTTGCTTTTTGTGGACAACGTAGAGATTGCGATGACCAAGGTGCTCTCCTTGTTTGCAGGGGAAGACGACTTGCCTGCATTGGGCATCCATCCGTCCGCAGTTGTTTCAACTTCTGCAGTAATCGGGAAAGATGTACGCATCGGTCCCTTTGTTGAAATTGCAGATGGTGCTGTTATTGGTGACAGGGTTTCGATACATGCTCACACTCGAGTTGGGAAGTGCGCACAAATTGGAGGAGGCACCGTGCTTTACGCGGGTGTCGTCATAGGGCAAGGGTGCTCTCTTGGGAAGGATTGCATCTTGAACGGGAATGTCGTGATAGGAACGGATGGTTTTGGGTTTTGTGCAAGCGAAAAACAAACGCACCTCGTTAAAATCCCACATATCGGAGGAGTTGAAATTGGAGATTGCGTTGAAATTGGTTCAAATTCTTGCGTCGATCGCGGCAAATTTTCAGCTACGACAATTGGCTCTGGTACTAAAATCGATAATCTGGTACAGATTGGTCACAATTGCACAATTGGGCAAAACTGCGCTATTTCCGCCACAACTGCACTCGCTGGCTCGGTGTCCATTGGGAATTGGGTACAAATTGGTGGTAATGTTGGAATAATACCGCACTGTATTATCGGAGATGGAGCAAAAATAGGGGCGAAAAGTGGTGTAATGCACGATATACCCGCAGGGCAAGAATGGCTTGGTGTACCTGCGGCTCCTGTACGCGATATGTTGCGACAATGGTCGTCTACTCGTAAACTGCCAACATTTCTTGCGGAATTTGCTCGCAAGCAAAAAGAGCAGTAAACTGCTGCAAGAGCATCACTTAAATATCCCATGGCAGAATCAATACAACAAAAACAGAGTCAAGGAGCGCAAGTACAAAATGCGAGCAAGGTGCAGTGCACCCTTGCAAGACCAGTTACCGTAAGTGGGAAAGGGCTCCTTACAGGGAAAGATGCAGATATCATCATTGAGCCGGCGGCGGCTGGCGAGGGCATCGTTTTTATCAGAACGGATATCGAACCAAATGTGCGAATTCCTGCTCTTGTAGCGAATACAGCCAATCGCGCTCGTCGGACAACGCTACGCAGCGGCGATGTCACAGTAGAAACGGTAGAACACCTGATGTCGGCACTTTCTGGCTTGGGCATCGACAACGCCACAATTCGAATCGATGGACCCGAAGTGCCATGTGGAGATGGTTCGGCGCTCTTGTTTGCCGAACAACTTGTCGAAGTGGGAACGATTGAGCAGGATTTACCCCGAAAATATATTACCGTTACTGAACCAATCTGCCTGCAAGATGGAGACTCGATGATTGCCGCTTTTCCTTCTCGCCAGCGAGGGTTGCATGTTGTGTACGACCTCGATTACGGCAAGGCATCCTCAAAAATAGCAAGGCAAACACAGGGCTGGGACAGCGAGAGCGGCTCATACATTTCAGATGTTGCACCTGCTCGTACCTTTAGTTTGGAAGAGGAAGCGTTGGCACTGCAATCGCAGGGGATGTGTACCCACCTGACACCGGCGGATATCTTGGTTATCGGGAAAGATGGACCAATTGACAACCAATATCGCTTCGATAACGAACCCGTTCGACATAAAATTCTCGATATCGTCGGTGATCTCTACCTTGCGGGTGCATTTATACACGGGCGTATTGTTGCGAGCCGATCGGGGCATGCCCTCAACCGGCAACTTTGCAGTGCGATTCTTGAGCAGCATAAAGTTGCTAACCGAGATAATGTAGTCTCTAGTGGCGTAGCGATGGACGTTCGCGACATTCAACGAATCATGCCACACAGGTACCCTATGCTCCTTGTTGACCGAGTTGTTGAAATGGATGGGGACGAAAAGGCAACTGGCGTAAAAAACGTCACGATAAATGAACCCTTTTTCCAAGGGCATTATCCCGGAACACCGATTATGCCAGGTGTTTTAATTGTTGAAGCTATGGCGCAACTTGGTGGCCTTCTCATGAGCAGAAAACTTGAGCATACGGGCAAGCTCGCTGTGCTTCTGAGTTTAGACAAAGTAAAATTACGCCATCCAGTTACACCAGGCGACCAACTTGTGCTCGAAGCAGTCTCCATTCGAGCAGGTGTGCGGACCGCTGCACTGCAGTGCAAGGCATTTGTTGGCTCTCGGCTTGCCGCAGAAGCCCAAATACGGTTTATGATGGTGGATGCGGAGCAAAACTAATCATGTCAACTATTCACCCAACAGCCATTATTGATTCTTCAGCCACCATCGCTGATGGCGTTGTAATTGGAGCCTTTTGTGTCGTTGGGCCTGAAGTTTCAATAGGCACTGGTACAACACTGCTCAATAACGTGACTGTCCAAAGCAACACGTCCATAGGTGAAGACAACCTCTTGTATCCATACTGCGTCGTTGGTGGAGACCCTCAAGATAAGAAGTTTTTTGGCGAAGCAACCACGCTTTATGTAGGTGATCGGAATCACATTCGGGAACACGTAACAATTCACAGAGGCACAGCGCACGGCGGAGGCAAGACGGTCATAGGTAGCGACAACTTGCTCATGGTTGCTTCGCACGTGGCGCACGATTGTGTTCTTGGAAATGACCTTGTTATTGCAAACCAAGTGATGTTAGCAGGTCACATTACAGTAGAGGATTGTGCAACAATTGGTGGGGGTGCTGGAATTAATCAGTTCGCAAGAGTCGGCAGATGTTCCTATGTCGGCGGTTTGGCTCGAATTACAAGGGATGTGCCACCGTATATGATCGTCGAGGGCACACCTGCAGAAGTACGTGCTGTAAATGTTGTGGCAATGTCACGGAGGGGGTATCCAGAAGTGCAAATTGAAGCGATGAAAGAAGCACACCGAAGATTATTCAAGGATAACGGTGGGGCACTTTCTCAAAAGATGGCGGAACTCTTAACGGAACTTGGTCACCATGACCCAGTTCAGACCCTCTGCGAGGCGTTGGCTCTTTCAGCTGCGGGCAAACACGGGCGTTCGAACGAGAAGATACACAGCAATTCGTAGTTAAAAAGTGCACGTGCCGCGCAATCTCATGCTGCAAAATTCTGACTGCTGCGTATTTAGTCGTCGTCTTCACCAAACAGATACTGTTCAAATTCGTCATCATCGTCGTCTGCGTCTTCTACGTCATCAGCAGCGTCGGCATCAAATTGTTGCTCATCGTCCCCATCTTCTAGATCAGGATCAATTTCCACTTCGATGATTTTTTCTTCTTCCGCTTCATCGCCACCTTCTTCATCCTCCCACTCCTCCATGCGGGCAGTGAGATTTTGCGTAAGTACGGTTCCTGAACAAGCAAACGTCATCGCAAAATTACGAGAGTCAAACGGGAAACCAGACTGCAGGTTTAAGGTCAACGGCGAATGGAGTGGCGATACAGAAGTCATGTAATCCTCTTGCTCAGCGTATTGATATCAAAAATGGAATTTCTGTCAAGGTAGATGACCGATAATCACGCTTGTTTTCTACTTTTTTTTAAAAATACGAAAGCAAGCCTCCATTTTGTTGGTTATCGGTTCGATGTGGTGGAATAACGAACCTCCTCGTCTCTGGGGGGGTACTACTTGACACAAACAAAGATGAACCAAACCCACTGTAATCAAATAGAACAATGCATGGCAGGCACAACGCGATCGGAACGGGTTATCTGGTTACTTGGTGGCATCATATTTCTGAGTTTGGCAGATTTGGTTTTGACGATTTCATACCTCACATCTGTTGGTATGAGCGAAGGCAACCCGATCGCCCTTTGGCTTCTCCAATCGACTGATTCTGTATGGCCACTTGCGCTTTACAAAGCATTCACAGTTGCTGTTTGCGTGACCCTGCTCTATAAAACGAGGCACCTACGCCAAAGCGAACTCGCATCATGGTGTGCAGTGCTCATTCTTGTTGCATTATCCATTTGGTGGAATCAGTATTCAAGGTATCAAGCGCTTCTTCCAATGGCCGAAGATCACATCGTGATGATCGGCGACTCGTTTGAACAACCGTTGCTGCAATCAGACGACAAATTTTCAATTCAATAGCGGCTACATTCAATTCTCCGTCGCTTTTTCTTTGGTACAGTAGCGCCATGATTCGATTGATTGTATGTATTTGTACTCTGTTTGTAAGTGTAGGGTGCGGGATTAGGCAACCCATCCCGCAGTTTAAGCAAGCAACCATTACACAATCAACACCCGAAGCAGTTGCATTTGATGTTACATTTGAGATATCTAACACGAATAGTATCCCTCTTCAGTTACTTATGTACACGTATCAAGTATCAGCAGGGGGCTCAAATGTATATTCAGGTTTATCTTCTGCTGAAAAGACTGTGCCTCGCTCGTCTTCCATATTGAGCACTATTCCAGTGGTCATTCCAAGGAGCGTACTCCTAGGTCGAGATTCATTTACTTGGCAACTGCGCGGTACTCTTGGCTTTATTCCGCCAAAAGCTATGTCTGAATCGCTACACGATGCGGGTATTTGGAAGCCTAGCACTTCAGTTCGGGCGCACGGGTTGATTCACGTACCCGAGATAACCGACTAATTGGCACAAACGAACCCGCTAACCGGAACGAGTTGCGTGACCAGCATCGTTTTTGCCCAGTACTTGAAGTGATGGCACCCTATTCCCGATGGTGCTGCTATGGATATCGAATTTATTCTCGCAGCAGCAGCGAAGCAGGGGGCATCGGACATTCATCTCGTTTCTGGCGAACCGCCAATTATTCGGGTTGACACGGGTTTAATAACGTTAGACCAACCTGTACTTGATGCTAAAGAAATGATGGAACACCTCACATCGATGTTGACCGAAACGCAACGAGCCACTTTGCAAGACTGTCAAGATGTGGATTTGTCTTGGTCGACGCCAGAGTGCCGCTACAGAGTAAACGTGCATATGCAACGTGGAATGCCTGCGATTGCGATGCGTACTGTGAAAACAAAAATCCCAGCCTTGGAGTCACTAAATCTACCACCTGCGATTGCACCTCTTGCAGAATTACCCCGCGGGCTAGTATTAGTAACAGGGGACACAGGTTCAGGGAAATCAACGACACTTGCGTCGTTGCTTGAACGAATAAATACATCAACACATAGACATATAATTACGCTAGAGGATCCCGTTGAATATGTATTCGACTCGAAGGGTTGCTTGGTTGAGCAAAGAGAACTAGGTCGGGACATGCCAAGTTTTGCTTCGGGACTCAAGCACGCTCTTCGTCAGGACCCAGATATTATCTTAGTTGGTGAGATGCGAGACTTGGAAACAACATCGCTTGCAATTTCTGCTGCTGAAACAGGGCACCTTGTACTTTCAACGCTCCACACAGTCAACGCTTCGCAAACAGTGGAGCGTATTGTTGATATGTACCCAGCGAATCAACAAGCACAAATTCGTTCGATGTTAGCAAATACACTCAAAGCAGTCATTTCGCAAACGCTTCTTCCTAAGATTGGCGGGGGGATGGTGCCAGCAGTTGAGATTTTATTATGCAATCCTGCTGTTCGGAATATTATCCGCGAAGCCCGCACATTTGAAATAGCAAACGTCATTGAAACAAATAGCCGGGGTGGGATGGTTTCGCGAGACTCTTCGATCGCGACACTCGTTTTTAATGGTCTCGTCGAAAAAGAAATAGCAGTCGCAAACGCAAGCGACCCACAAAGATTACAAATGACTCTCGCAGCATAAGGAAAAGACTATGCCAACATACCGCTACGAATTACAACAAGAATGCGGAGATCTGTTGGTTGGCCAGTTAGCAGCACAGTCTGCTTCTGGTGCAGCACTTGCATTGAAACATCGAGGCGGTAGAATTGTTCGGCTCGTACCAATTAACACCTCGGATACAAGTACGATGAAAAAAATCTGGCTTGTCTTAAACGCCGGCAACGGGCCAACAAAGAGAGATATTTTAGATTTTACGACGCAACTCGCAGTAATGGTGCGCGCCGGGATTAGCCTCCGTGTTGCGATTGGCGGAATTTGTGAGCACGTAGAGAACGAAAAATTTAAAACTATCCTAGAGTCGATTATTGAGGACATCGAAGCGGGCTGTACATTTTCAGATGCAATATCTAAATATCCAAAATTATTTACGCCCTTGTACGTAAATATGGTTCGCGCGAGTGAGTTGTCTGGTTCGTTTGGGCACATGCTCGACCGCATTGCTAAAATTATTACAAGGCAGATCGAAACCAAAAAAATGATAGTTGGTGCGAGTATTTACCCCGCTGTCATCGGTGGGCTTGCGACTGTTGTCACAATATTCTTATTGACGTTTGTGTTACCTAGATTTGCCGGCGTATTCGCTGGCAAGGAGTCGGTATTGCCTTGGCCAACGATTTTCTTGATGGGGCTGAGTGCTTGGATGGTCATTTATTGGTGGACAGTTCCAATTGGCATTGCGATGCTCGCCGTTGGCGGAGTTCTTTTTGGCAAAACAGAACGGGGTGGCGTTTTTATGGATTCGTTTAAATTGCGATTCCCAATCGTACGAAAAATGTTGCGAGCGCTCTATATCACGCGCTCTTTGCAAACCCTTGGCGAACTTGTCAACGCAGGTGTGCCGATGCTCAGTGCTCTGGACGTGACGGGGAATATTGCTGGGAATCGCAAGTACCACAAACTGTGGAGTGAGGTGTATGACGGCGTAAAAGATGGCCGAAGAATTAACGAAGTCCTTAGCAATACTACATTACTTCCAAAACCGGTAATCCAAATGATTTCAGCCGGTGAAGAATCAGGTAAATTGGGCGATGTTCTTGAGGAAATTTCTGAATACTACGACCGCGTTTTACGGGATGCAGTAAAAACATTTACAAGTTTGCTTGAACCTGCAATGATTATTTTTATGGGTGGTGTTGTCGGTTTTATCGCCATGGCAATAATCTTGCCTATCTTTAAGATGAGCGCGGTGGTTTCAGGATGAAGCGAAAAACAAACACATCTCGGCGAGGGTTCTGGATTGTTGAATCTGCTGCTGCAATAGCAGTCATCGGGATTGGTGTCGTAGCGCTCGTCGGGTCGCAACAAGCATGGCATGTTCAAACGGTTGCGTCGGAAAAACTTGCAACTGGAATGCGACTCGCAACTGAAATTCGCGAGATGTCTCTATTGCTTCCGGCGAACGACCCGATCACCGGCACAGCAACGTGGGGTGTTGAAATTGGTGAAACAATTCCATTAGACATAGACGATCTTGATGACTTAGATGACGCCATATTTTCTGCAAGCGATAGTAGTGGACCCATTGATGCAACTGGCGAAGTGATTGTAGGCATGGCGGGGTGGGAGCAACAAATTACAGTGCACTGCGTGAACCCTTTTGACATTACACAAAATGTTTCCGATGGTTCATCAGATGCAATTCGACTTGAAGTGACCGTCCTCTTTGACGGTGTGGAAACAGCGAGGTTGCCATGGATTGCACCAAGATAAATTACAAACAAATGAAACGCGGCTGGGCGACTGTTCCAGCATTGATTATGCTCGCAGTCATTGCATCGATAACGGCGGGAATCGCGAGCGTCTCTTGGACGAATGTACGTTCTGCCCAAGCGATGATTGGCATAGCAAAGGCTCAATCTGCTGCAGAGTCAGGGTTGTCCTTTGGGAGCATCCGGTTGCTCGATGAAGTAAACAGATTCATTATTGACCGTGGCGTTGTTGACAGCGACCTTGCAGATAAGTTATGGAAGGGTACGTGGACTCCACTTGACGGAATCATTACGGTTTCTCCCGCGGACACATATACAGTCGGTTCGCCATCGGGTAGTGGAATAGTGCACTGCCTTCAAGATGTATATGAACAGATAGATATGCATGCAATTGAAGTCGAAGCTAGCGATGCACTTTTGCCAACGTTATCAAGTAGTGACTTAGTTTTGGATTTGAAACCGATTGCTCTTGAAACTTCCCGAGAAGCACATTTTCGTTTACGGTATGAGTTAATTTCGAGTACAACGAGAATATTAATTTCAAGTACGGGAGAGTACGAAGGAATTCAACGAACTATTTCGATGGAATTTGATTTAGACAAACGTATCGACTACGCTCTTGTCGCAATGTCTCGAGTAATGCTTGGTCGGAACGTTATTGTTCAGGGACCAATTGGCACGCGGTACGGAATTGAAGCAAACGAGCTGAATGCAGGTTTCGGAGTACCACTCGTTATGCGAAGCAATTTTTTAGGCATCGACCCAGCGTTCCTTGATCCAGACATTGCAGCGTATAACGCGTTGGTGCTAGCAAACGATGTTGATGGTGATAACCGTTTGCGTCCGAACCATCCAACGGAGGGCACAGGTTTAGGTGGGGCAATGGTCGACTACGATGGTGACCAGTACGTGACCGAAATGGATTTGTTTCTCTCTCGCTACGACGCTAACGGTGACATTGATGTTGTATTTGATCCCCTGCAAGCTGCAGCTGCAGGGCACACGGGATTAACACAAGAATTTTCTGGGGACTTGCAATTAGCAATGCTCATCGATACTGCTCAAGGGGACCGGAACGATGATGGGGTTGTTGACAGCAAGGATCAAGAACTGGGCTGGAACGATGGCATCATTGATGAGCGTGATAGATACGCAAAAGTTGATGGGTCAATTGGATTTGGTGTCGATGTTTCCGATTGGGAAACAGCAAGTGGTGGGAGTTGGCAAGAAGATGTACAAGGCGCAATTGTTCCAGAGTACGGGTCTTCAGCATCACAGTTTCAACTTCCGCAAGACCAACTCGCAGAACTCACAACGGATATGTTCGAGGGAGCCCAAACTTGGTTTGAAACGGAATCCATGATCGGCGTTGCTTTTGGTGACGCAACTTCTGGTCAGGTTGGATCAAATTTAGCAACGGGAGGTTCCTACACACAAGCATCAGCGAATGGATGGGAGGGCGTACCGTACGATGCAGAGGGCGCGTACGATTGGTACCAACGCCCAATTTATAAGGACATGTCGTTTGAAAACGTACGCATTCCCGTGGGCACAAATGCACTGTTTGAAAACTGTACATTTGTTGGTGTTACGTGGGTTGAAACAACAGAGTCTGTGGATGATCCAAATTGGAATTTCGCAGGCGCGATGAGCCCTGATGGAAGTGGTGGATACGACCTCCAGTTCGACGGCTTAACAGCCGACTCCGGTGGTACTACGTATGCGAACACTCGAGAGGTTTCAAACAACGTCCGTTTTCATGACTGCACATTTTTAGGTTCAATTGCGGGTGACGTACCTTCGGAGTTTACGCACTGGAGGAACAAGGTGCAAGTTACGGGCGAGTCTCGTTTTTTCCTTGATCCAACCGACCCTGATCTTGCAGATCAACCAGACGGCGCATCCCTTCAAGCCATTCTCAATGGGATTGATCCTGTAACGAGAGAAGAACTGTCTCGAAGTTCCGTCTTAATGCCGGGCTGGTCGGTGGAAATAGGCACGTTCCAGAACGATGAAAATGTTGGTGTGAAGTTAACGGGAACGATTGTGACAGGTCTTTTAGATCTGCGTGGCGTTGTCGATGTGCATGGTGCGATCCTTTCCACGTATCGCCCCGTTGAGGGCGAAGGCGCACTCTATTACGGTGGTGAAGCGGATGCTTTTAATACGACACTTGGATACTTTGGGCCAGAAGATGGCGATGAAGAAGGGGTCAATGAATCCATGAAATCATTTACCGGCTACGGCAGGGTATCGCTTCGATCAAATCCAGATGCGCCAATGCCAGATGGTGTGCCTTGGCCAATCACGATTGTTCCAGATGGAATGAGTTATCGGGAGGGTTCGTAATGCGTCGAGGCTTTAGCGTTATTGAGTTATTGATTGGGATGGCTATAGGCGCAGTGCTCTTGGCGGGGTTATTCGCGTCGATCCATTCTTCGGTGGATGCATATCAGCGATCCGCAGCCGATGGCGTGAACAGATTGACATCAAGATTGCTTGTTGAACGAATAGCATTACTTGTGCGTACGGGCACATCGTTTGGGCCATTACCCGCGAGCGCGTCGACCAATGAAGTGGAAAGCGACACACTTGAAATTACGACCTCAAGTGGACAACTCGTAACTATCACTTGGAATAGCGTGGATGAAACACTTGAAATGGATGTTGACGGGACGAGCGCAACCGTCCTTGGTGGAGTAACACAATTGTCGGGTGGCACGAGCATCACACCGTTTTTATTGCAGTATGAAAACGGAAGCACTTTGCAACGTGTGACGATAAATCTTGCTGTCATTCCAGATCCAGAACACGCAACCCGAATGGATGGCGGCGGAGAAACAGTTAGACTTACGGCGTCGATTATGCCACGCGCGGAATTGTATTAATGTGTGACGTTGTCCCCTGCTTGAAGTTGTGGTTATAACTGCACTCGATTTGCAAGTTTATACGCTGTGAGTGAATCCTTCGCTTCCGTAATGACTCGAGCAATCGGCTCAGTATTTGAAGGTCGAACATGAAGCCAGCCTTCGTCAAAATCAATTCGCAATCCATCACTGTCGTTTTGGTTTTCGTTAGCATACGCAACTTTTAAGCGTTCGATTTCCTTTTCAATCGCTGGAATACCACCGAGGTCTTCGAGATCGATTGTACGTTTAAGCATTTCGTATTTAGGAATGCTATTTACAATGGCCGAAAGTTTTTCGTTTCGTTCTCGCATGAGGTCAAGAATTAAAGCCATACCCGACAAACTATCACGTACCCAACATACTTTTGGGAAAATGATACCACCGTTACCTTCTCCACCGATTGAACAATCTTTATCCTTCATGACATTCGCAACATTGGCTTCGCCCACTGCGCTGCGGTACGAGGAGCAACTAAATTGCGAAGCAATATCGTCAATCATTCTGCTCGTAGACAAGTTTGATGCGCATGAAGTATTTGTATTTTTTGATAACCACTGCAGTGCGGAAAGGGCAAGGGTGTACTCCTCGCCAAAATACCTGCCATTTTCATCAACAATTGCGAGGCGATCTGCATCTGGATCTTGCGCAAACCCAACATCTGCGTCGAACTTTACGACAGCGTCGCATAGTTCTGTCAAGTTTTCTTCTTTTGGTTCAGGTGTGTGCGCAAAATTGCCAGTCGGTTCCCCATTGAGATGCAAGACATCGCAGCCAAGTAATTCTAAAATTTTGAAACCCGCTTCGCACCCTGCACCATTTATAGAATCAAGAACAACGCGAAACTGCTTTTCGCGTATCGGTTGTGGTTCAATAACACCCAACACCTTTGCAATGTGTGTGTCATGTCCTTGCGAGTTTTGCACTAGCGAACCACCTTCTTTTGCGGGCAAGGAGACCCCACCATGAAACCTACGGATAATTTCCGTAGCCTCTTCCTTAGATGGCGCTAGCCCATCTCCATCCAGACATTTTAATCCGTTCCACGGTGTTGGGTTATGTGAAGCCGTAACAATTACTCCACCGTCTGCGTTGAGTGCGTGAATCATTACACCAGCTGTTGGGGTTGCAACGACTCCAAGGTCGGTCACCGTACAGCCGCAAGCAACAAATGCATCAGCAACGGCTTGTTGTAATTGAGGACCACTAGGTCTGCTGTCTCTGGCAACACAAAGCGTTGGAGTTCTTCCAAGTTTTTCTTGCAAGAACGAAACAAATGCATGTGCATACGTACTTGCCACTTCATTGGTCATACTTTCGCCAACAATTCCACGGGCGCCAGAGATTGAGAGCATAAGAGGTGCGTTTGTCATAGTCGATACGTTGCGATGCAGTTAGGGGCTTCAGTGAGTGCAATAGAATCTAAACGAGCAGGGGATTTTACCTTCTTTGCGAGTTCTGTTGCAATATACATTGCAACAAATTCTGTAGATGGGTTGTTTCCTTGCAAGACGGGGTTTGCATTCAAATTAGTATCACGTAGGAGTGCTACGACGTTTTCAAGGTCTGACTCAAGTTGTAGAAAGTCAATGAGAAGATTGTCGGAGTCAAGCACCTCGCAAGAGACGACTGCAAGGACTTTCCAATCGTGGCTATGTGGCGTTTCTTCGACTCCTGAAATAGTGACAGCGTGCACAGCAGGAAATGAAGACGAGATGGAGACTTCAAACATCGGTTGCCTTCCACTCTTCTTTAACGATCCAAGCAAATGGGTGCGACGAGCAGTCAATATCGACTGCAAAAAAACCACCGCGATGTTGTTTTACAAGTGGCCAGATGATTTCACGATCAGTGTTTGGTATGTTGTGCGATTCAACATCTTCTATCGCGACCCACTTGAGCGAACCCTCGTCAATTTCCATTGACGTAATTTCCGTGGCGTCGATGGGCCTTGTGACTTCATATAGAAAAATAAGCCAATGTGTTTCGCCTTCAAACGCTGTTTCGGCAAGCATCCCAGAAAGACGGATGTCACTTGGTGTTACCACGACTCCAGATTCTTCGTGAATTTCACGAATGGCACAAGCATGGGGACTTTCGCCGATGCTCGCTTCGAGTTTTCCTCCGATTGGCGAGAAATTGCCAGCATTGGGTTCCTTGTTGCGTTGAAGTAACAAAAGACGATCATCTTGATCGTAAAGATAGCAGAGCACCGCAATTTTGTATGGCAAGTTTGCGATAGAGTAGTTGTCGGTCATTGTCTTGCCCTTTGAATTTCAGATTTCATTTCAGATACCGATGCTCGCATTCCCGTGAAGATACTTCTACTTACTATGGAGTGACCAATATGTAACTCAGAAATATTTGGAATGGATGCAATCCCAGAAACATTTCCATGCGTGAGTCCATGCCCCGCATTGCACTGCATACCCATCTCGAGAACGCTGGATACTGCGTTCTCAACTTTCAAACGCTCTTTAAGAACCAATGGGTTGAGCAATGAACGATTGTTGTGCATGTACGCTTGGGCGAAAGGTCCTGTATGAATTTCACAAACAGTAAAACCGCATGACTTTGCTGCCTCAATTTGCGCAAAATCTGCATCGATGAACGCGCTCACACATAAGTTTTTTTCTACGAGTGTGTTGACGAATTCGCGAAGGCGTTGCATGTCACCAAGGACGTCAAGCCCGCCCTCGGTTGTAACTTCATCACGGCCCTCTGGAACAATCATCACCATATCGGGAGTTGCTTCAATTGCAATCGCAAGCATTTCGGGCGTAGCAGCAAGTTCAAGATTGAGTGGGGCTTGGATTGTCTCTTTGAGTTTGAACAAGTCAGATACTTGTATATGCCTTCGATCTTCGCGAATATGGAGGGTGATGCCATCGGCTCCTCCCAAAATCGCATCTTGCGCAGCAAGCACAGGGTCAGGCTGGTCCGTCATTCGCGCTTGCCGAACCGTCGCAACGTGATCAATATTGACACAAAGTTTGGTCATGAATTACCTTTAATATTAGAGCCGTACATGAGGGTGGCGAGTATACTCCCACAAAGCCGATATGCGGACGTAAGAGAACTATTTAGATGTCAGAGTTTGAAAAAAAATTAGCGCAATTAGCAGCAGACTTGAACACGCAAGGTGCACGGATTTCAGATCAATTGCTCAAAGCCGTCGAATCGAGTTTTGACGGCAATTCCACCGGCGCAAAATCAGTAGTTGCGGGTGATGCGATTATCGACCGAGTGGATGTTGAGATTGAGCGGGCGTGTATCGAGTTGTTGCGACTGGGTGCTAAAGATGAGCACAGCATTCGTAGCGTACTGACAATTGTAAAAGTAAATAATGAACTAGAGCGAATTGCGGACTGCGCGGTTATCGTTGCACAGTCAGCGATCAACCATACTGAGTTAATTTCTGCAGCACCCCCAACATTTCGCGTGATGGCAAATAGTGTTGTTGGCATGGCGCGTGATACGAACAAAGCGCTCGCTGAGACCGATACTGACCTTGCGATTAGTGTTCTTTCGTTCGACGATACCGTCAATAGATTCAGAAAAGAAATTGTACTTGACGTGCAACATCGAACAAGTAAAGGCGAGCTTGAACCTCTCGTAGCATTTGAATTACTCGCAGTGACGAGGGCGATGGAGCGCATAGCCGATCACTGCACAAATATTTGCGAACAAGTTATATATCTTGAAACCGGGAAAATCGTGAGGCACTTGCCTGAGGGCTGGACGACACCGGAAATACCAACGTTTTGAATTCTATTCCGAGCAAGTTGCAAAAGAAACTCGCAGATTATAACCAAGCTCACCTGCTTACATTTTGGAACGAACTTAATGATGCAGAACAACAAGAACTTGACACACAACTTAAGACTATTGATTTCGACCAATTCGTCACGTTGAAAGCAAAGTCGTCCGAGGTTACAACTAAAAAAGTGGAACCATGCGCTACGATCCCATTAGATGAGTCGAATTTCGATTTAGGCGTGCGAGCAATCAAAAATGGAGAAATCGGAGTCCTCACTGTTGCGGGTGGGCAGGGAACACGCCTTGGATGGAGCGGTCCAAAAGGAACGTACCCAGCAACACCAATAACCGGCAAGTCTTTATTCCAAGTTATTGCGGAGCAAATTGTATTCGCTTCTCAAAAATACAATACAACTATTCCATGGTACATAATGACGAGCAATCAAAACGATGCGATAACACGCGCGTTCCTGCTTGACAACAATTGTTTTGGTTTGGAGCGAACAGACATCTTTTTGTTTACGCAAGGTGAAGTGCCAGCGGTAGATTGCGATGGAAACATGCTGCTCGCTACAAAAAGTGAAGTTGCAATGAACCCAGATGGCCACGGTGGAGTCGTTGCTGCACTTCAGAGGAGTGGTGGCCTTGAAGAGATGGCAACAAGAGGGATACAACACCTCTCCTATGTACAAATCGATAACCCTCTAGCGCAAGTTATTGACCCATCTTTTATTGGCTTGCACTTGAGTGATCGATCTTCACGTGAGGCGTCGAGTAAGTGTGTGTTAAAAACAGACCCAGACGAAAAGGTAGGTGTGTTTTGCACTGTTAATGGGAACGTTGAGGTGGTCGAATACAGCGATCTTCCGAGTGAAAAGGCAACAGAACGTGGTGACAATGGAGCGTTGCTGTATGGAGGTGGTTCGATTGCACTTCACTTATTCTCTGTAGAGTTCTTACAACAAGCAGCTCAACGAATGCAATGGCATAAAGCGAACAAGAAAGTTTCTTACGTTGATGTCCAGACTGGCGAAAAGATTGAACCAGATTCTCCAAACGCATTCAAGTATGAAAAATTTGTCTTTGATGTGTTGCCATTTGCAAAAGGCACTTTGGTCATAGAAACAAGTAGAGAAGATGAGTTCGCTCCCATTAAAAATGCATCTGGTCAGGATTCATCTGAAACGAGCCATCTTCTTCAGCAAAATCGTGCGAAGCGTTGGCTCGAAGCACAAGGTGTGGAGGTTTCGCCACAATCTACAGTGGAGATAAGTCCACTTACTGCAAGTTGTGCAATGGATTTGCAAGAAGTTAATTTGCCAAGGGCAATCGGCGAAGATGAAATAGTGGCGCTCTAAATGGAAGCGTGGATTAACGATCTTATGGGGATGGTTGATCCAACTTGGGGACCCTGGGTAGTCTTTGGTTTGCTACTTCTTTCTGGAGTTGGCATTCCTCTTGGTGAGGATATAATAATTATTCCAGCAGGTATGCTTGTGCAGCAAGATGCTTTACCTCTTTGGCCAACTCTTGCAGCTGCTTATTTTGGGGTAATCTTCGGTGACATGTTATGGTTCACGGTTTGTAACAAAATTGGATCTCGTCTTGTCCACAAGAGATGGTTTAAGCGGTTGGTGCATCCCAAGCGTATGCTCCAAGTGAAATACCAGTTTGATGTTCGGGGTGCTTGGGTCATTGTGCTTGCGCGACTTATTCCCGGTAGTCGAACTACCACGATTACTGTTGCAGGGATGATGCACATGAGGTTTTGGAAATTTGCTTTGCCAACTGTGCTCTGTTGCCTTGTTACGGCACCCCTGCAACTTTTTGCTGGTTGGTGGATTGCAGACAGTTTACAAGCGAAATCGACAGTTGAACTTATAGTTCGATTGACGGGACTAGTGATGGTAGTTGTTTCGGCTGTGTGGGTCTACAGGTTGTGGTCCTCGCACCGAAGTACAGGCCAAGCGGTGCCAAGGGCGCGGGCGTCGTGGCTTAGATATTTCCCAAGCAAGAAACGGTAAGCGACACATTTCACCACTCTATATATAATGGCTAACTATGAGAACAGTAATAACGGGTCAAATTGGAATGGACAAGAAGCCTTACCTCAAAGAGGTTGAGCGACTTGCTGGCGAACGTGGCGGAAAAATTGAAGTCTTTAACGTCGGTAAAATGATGTACGCCGAGGGGCCAGACATAAGAGAAGGGCGTATCCTTGACTTACCTCTGAGCAGGCTTCATTCATTGAGGCGGGCCGCGATTAAAGATATCGTCTCGGCAACGACGCCATTTGAAGAACATCCCAACGTAGTGATGAATACTCACGCAACATTTAGATGGCGCCATGGTTTGTTTCCAGCATTTGACTTCGATCAGATGGATGAGTTTAATCCCAACTTATTTATATGCCTCGTAGATAACATTGAAGTTGTGCACGATAGATTGCATGCCGAACACGATATTGACGCAACCCTAAAAGATTGCATGGTCTGGCGAGAAGAAGAAATTCTCGCAACAGAGTTAATGGCCC
>JACNLR010000165.1 GCA_014381385.1 Planctomycetota bacterium
TGTTCTGTATTTTCTATATGGGAGTACTCAACGCCAATGTACCTGCAATAGGTTGCTTGGAGTTTGTCAACTATTGTTCGAAGCGTCGAGGGGTTGGGTAAATCGATATGACCAGGGTCTAATCGTATGTCGAGTTGCGTCGCATCGAAACCAAAAGATGAGAGTGCTAAATGGCTATCATCTCGGGGTGCAATTCCAAGGGGATCCAAATCTGCCGCATAATGTCCAGTGGATCTGTAGTGATAGATGAGCGAATCAACTCGAGACTGCCCCTGTCGAATGGAGTCATTTTTGGTGGGTTGTGTTCCTTGGCAGCTGCCAAGTTCAAACCCTTTGAAGAAATCTTGCCACTCTTTAGAAAGGGAGTTTGCATCTTCTTTCCAAGCAAGATGCATGGAGTCAAGATAGTCCGCATTCCATCCGTTTACTGAGGGTGCAATTGTAGTTGGTGTGTGCGAGCCAAAAGGTGTATTTTCGGGTTTCATTGGGCGATCAGCGAGCTGTAAGCACTGTTTCTTGGCGTATATTGCGAGTCGCAGATTCTACCAGAAATGGAGTGAAATTGTGGTTTTTGGAACCCTCTTAGAGCATAGAAATGGGGTCAACATCTACTACAAAATCTCTACTTGGTTTGATGGTCTTGCGAGCTAGGGCGAGAAATTCTTGGAGTGCTTTTGACGTTGCTGCTGTGCCAATTACTTCAAACCGGAAGCGGTCAGCAATGCGCGGCAGAACACAGGGTGCTGCTGGCGAAATTGAAATGTCTGTACTGGCGATTGCACGAAGTCGATCGACGAGCGAGTCTGCTCTTGAGGCGGCTTGGTCGAAGGGAGTGTCTTTAACGATGAAGCGAACCATGCGCGTTACAGGTGGTAGCGATGCGTCGCAACGGAACTGTAACTCTTGCGATGCGAATTGTTCGTACTCTGCTTTACTTGCAAGCACGATTGCAGGCGCGTTTGGGCTGAAGGTTTGAACTATTGCAATTGCCTTGCCCTGACCTCTGCCGCAGCGACCACACACTTGGGACACAAGTTGGTACGTACGTTCGGATGCGCGAAAGTCAGGCAAGTCGATAGCGGTGTCGGCATCAATAATTCCAACGAGTTGTACGTTTGGAAAATCAAGCCCTTTAGCGATCATTTGGGTGCCGAGCAATACACGAATTTCTCCTTTACCAAACCGTGCGAGCATTTCTTGTAAATCGCTCGCCTTACGAGTTGTGTCACCGTCAAGCCTTGCGATTTGCTCTGCTGGTATTTGTAACGATTCTCGTAGGGTCGCTTCAACTCTCTGCGTTCCTGCGCCAAGTTGAATGATTTTTTTCGCGCAATCGGGGCACTGCTTTGGCACTCGTTGCTCAGTCCCGCAATGGTGGCAACGAACAAAACCTGCATGTTCTAGAGGTTTTTTCCGATGGTAGACCATCGAACTGTCGCAGTGGTCGCACTTCATCATCCAGCCGCAAGTTCGACTCGCACAAGCTATCCAAGGAGCGAAACCTCGCCGATTGAGAAGTAATAAAACTTGTCCATCGCACGCGAGGGTGGTATGCAAAGCACGTTGGAGTTTTGTACTTAAAATTGGATAGCCAACTTCGCCGTGTATTCTTTCACTGCGCATATCAACCACTTCAATTTGTGGTGCAACAAGTCCTGGAGCGCGTGTAGTTAGTTTGTGAAGCGTTGAAATCTTTCGCTCCGTTGCATTCCACCAAGATTCCATTGAAGGCGTTGCAGAGCCAAGGACGATCGGGCACTTAGCCATCGAAGCTCTTCGGATGGCGACGTCCCGACCGTGGTACCTTGGAGAATTATCTTGTTTGAATGAACTGTCGTGTTCTTCGTCTACGATAATGATTCGGATTTGATCATTTTGCAATGGTGCGAAGACAGCGCTCCGTGCACCTAGAACGATATCAGCCTTTCCTTCTGCAACGAGTGCCCACTGCTGATGTCGCTGCGACTTTGTGAGCGCTGAATGTAAAATTGCAATCCGTTTATCAGGGAACCTACCCATGAGCCGCGCAGCAGTTTGGGGTGTGAGGGATATTTCAGGAACGAGCACAAGTGCAACTCCTCCACCCTCAATTGCTTGTTCGATGAGTCGGATATAGATTTCGGTTTTGCCAGAACCAGTTACGCCAAACAAAAGATGCGAGGAATACCCGCTTTGTAATTTTTCTTCGATTGCACGAAGTACATTCGTTTGCTCCTTAGTTAATGATTCTGGAGTTGTTGCATCAACGGCATGTTTAAACCACGTTGCTTCGACGGTTGTGACGTGATGGCAATGCAAGTATCCACGTGCAACAAGCGAATCAATAGGACTTTTACTGCGAACGTTTGCAGCTTTCATTAACACTTTCGGTTCGACAGGTCGTTGGCTTTTTGGCATTGCATTGAGCGCATGAAGTACTTGCTGTTGCTTTGTCGTGAGCTTGCATTCATCTGCTTGGTTGTCTGCGAAATCAAGGAGTTGTTTTGTAACGAGTCCGGTGCCTTGGCGCACCGGACCTGGGAGCATTGTCGAAAGTGTTGGACCAATTGGCGAGAAATAATATTGGCTCATCCATCTCGCAAGTTCGACAAGGTCAGAAGGCAGGGCAATCGTCTCACGATCTTTTTCGAAAATCTGTTTTGTTTCCTTGCCGGCGGCAAGGACGGGTGCTTCATCCGTTAGTGAGAGAACCCATGCTTGCGTAGGTGTATTACCACGGCCAAGGGGTACTGTGACGAGTTGCCCAATTTTGAGAGGTAATAATCGAGCAGGCACGCCATACGATAAGCCTTCGGGAAATTGGTCAACACCTCGCTCGACCGCGACGTGTGCATACGTAACTGATGGTTCATCAAATAACCCAACCATGTTCGGGTTGTATCTTATTATTCCCCGAAGGGTGCAGGTTGCACGAGCAAAAAAAGTCTCAGAGTTGATTTTTAACCTAATAATGGTCTCTGAGACTTTTTTTGTAAAAAAGTTTAAACGGCGATTTTTGAGCCAAAAAAAGTCTCAGAGGCGATTTTTGAGCCAAAAAAAGTCTCAGAGGTAAAAAATGGTGCGGTACGCTTTGTAAGCGCTGCGGTGTGCAGAACAGGGTCGGTGAGCCGAGCCGCTTGGCGTAGGTTTTGTTAGAATGGAAGCGATGGACGAACTTCGATGCAGGGTAGCGTTAGAAGATGGCACGCTTGTGCACGGTCGCTCATTTGGATCAACGGAATGCAAAGACGTAACGGGAGAAGTTGTCTTTAATACTGCGATGTGTGGCTACCAAGAAGCATTGACAGACCCAAGTTACGCTGGACAGATTCTTGTGATGACAGCGCCGGAAATAGGTAATTATGGGGTGAACGACGACGATGATGAATCGACTAAGCCGCAAGTTGCGGGGTTCATCGTAAAAGAATTGTCAAGAGTTGTCTCTAACTATCGCTCTAGCAGCGACTTAGGGAGTTGGCTTGCAAAGTACGGTGTTCTTGCTATGGATGGCGTGGATACGCGTGCACTTGTACGGAGAATCAGAAAAAAGGGTGCTCTAAAGGGGATTATTTCAACTAACAATTCGGTAACGGATGACGAACTTGTCCAAATGTCCATCAGAAGTACGTCGATGGCGGGACTGGATTTAGCAACTGGCGTGTCGTGTACGTCGCACGAAACGTGGGAGGGTGGTCTTGGCGACTGGAATACCCACACGAGTGTGGTGAGTACTCCTTGGAAAGTTGTCGCATTAAATTGCGGCGTTAAAGACAGTATTTACAAACACTTAACCTCTGTTGGTTGCAAAATCATCTCCCTTCCCAATACTTCGACGAAAGAAGAAATTCTAGCCCATGCACCCGATGGGCTCTTTATCTCAAACGGCCCCGGCGATCCTGCGGCTGTTGCTACAACCATTGAACTCCTGCGTGAAATCGCTGGTTCGATTCCTACCTTTGGTATCTGCTTAGGGCACCAAATGCTCGCTTTGGCACTTGGCGCAAAAACGTGGAAACTTAAGTTTGGCCACAGGGGTGCAAATCACCCCGTTGAAGACCTTGAAACGGGAAAAGTGGAGATAACAAGCCAAAATCACGGATTTTGCGTGGATGAGGACTCCCTTCTTGCTGTTAACTGCACCGTAACGCATAGACACCTCAACGATGCCACTGTTGCGGGCTTTAAGCATGATTCTAAGCCGATTATGGGTATTCAATTCCACCCCGAAGCTTCACCTGGCCCGCACGATTCAGCGTATTTATTTCGCAGATTTGTGGCAATGATGCAATCCCACTCGCTGCCAGTATCGCAGTAACTATTCGAGTTAAAAAAGAAGTGCAAAACATGGTTTAGAGTATCCAGAATGCCTTGCGGGTATGCTTTTATCCTAGTACGCTACCTCCTGTTAAAGGGGGCATTTCTTTTTATTTCGGGCTTGTGGGTAAAGGACAGGGGGCTGCGTCAAACTGAGCAACGTGCTCACTAGCGTAGTTTGTAGTTTTCTTTTGAAACTACAATTGTTTAGGTTTACTTTGGAGAGTTATATGACCCGTCTTATCGAACGACTGCAATCGCAATTTTTGTTTACCAGTTTTTTAACTCTTTTCGTGGTTGTGTCCATGACAATGAGTACTTCTCCCGCCAGCGCGCAAGACGATGGCGGCGAACCACCAGTCATCGAAGAGGATGATGACGTTGTAATTCCAGGTGGTGGTGAAGAATCACCAGACACAGATGAAGAAGTCGAAGAGGAAGTTGTCGAAGAAATCGTCATCGAAGAAGATCCTGCACCCACGCAAGCGGAACTTGAAAAACAACAAGAAGAAGATGCACGACAAATGGAACTTGCACTTGGTCATGCACTCGTTGCAGAAGCGCAAGCAGCAGCGAACGCAGGCCGTTGGAGAGAATCAGCATCAAAATATCTTGAAGCGAATGGGTACTTACCAAATGACCCTTCGATTTTGGAAGGGTTACAGCAAGCGTACTCAATGCTTGACCAAGGACCATTGCTCGACCAATACGAACAGCAAATTCAAATGGAACGCGAAGCAGCAAGGGCTATGTTTGATGCTGCGATGAACTCTGCGAATCAACGACTCATGCGCGAAGATTTTGATTATGCTCGTCGCGAAGTTGAACGGGCTATCGTTCGCTTAGAACGTAATGATCGTAGGCTTTTTTCAGAAATGGAATTTAACCAACGATTGATGAACGCCAAGGCACTCTTAGCGCAAGTTGCACAACAACAGGAACAATGGCAACAACAACGCTTGCTGATTGAAGCGCAAGAACGAAGCACTGCACAATCGCAAGCACAACTCGAGGAAACAATCAAGCGAGCAGAACTTATCAATGAAAACATGAAGCGAGTACGTCAACTCCAGTTGGAGCAAGAGTACGACCAAGCGCTTGACATGGTAAATGAAATTCTGTTCTTGGACGAGCATAACGCTGCAGCATTGGCGTTACGGGATGCGTTACGCGCAACAAAGTTATACAAGGATTACGCGGAGTACGAGCGAGACACGGAGTTTGGTAATAGCGAGCAAAGTGTTCAAGCACAACAATCAAAGATTCCACCGCGAAAGAATATGTCGGGTCCTGGTGACCGATCAACATCAGGCATCATGACGTACCCTTACGATTGGTCAGACTTGACAACTCGACGTTTGGGTAGCGTGAGTGGCTTTAGCGATTCAATTGAAGACAGGAAGATTCGAGTCGCTATGGAGCAATCCATCGGTGAGAACTTTACAATCGGAGATCCAGAAACTGGCGATACTGAGGAATTGCAAGACGTGCTTCAGCGCTTGGAACAACTGGCTGGCACAACGTTCTTTGTTGATTGGCCACGGCTTGAAGATGCGGATGTGCATCGCGACACGCCAATTATGTTGCAACTTGGCAACGTTCCGCTCAACGTTGTACTCGAACGAGTACTCGACCAAGTAAGTACGATGTCAGGTGAAACAATCATGTACGACATTCAGGGCGGTATCCTTGAAATTTCAAC
>JACNLR010000168.1 GCA_014381385.1 Planctomycetota bacterium
CTCCACCTGAGAGTTCTTCTCTTGCCATAGCGACAAGACCGTCCCATTGCTCCGCTTCAAGCAAACGTTTGAACTTCCGCGAGCCATTTGCATTCGTACGTTCCGCAACAATTAAAACAGAAGTGTCTTGTTTAAATTCTACTGGCCTGTATACACTTGTCGCGCTTGGTATTAACTGTTCTGGTTTACGATCAGAAAGTTGCATTTCTGGTTTAAGCGCAACAAGCGAAGCCAAGTGCTTGGGCGTAGTGCCGCAGCAACCACCCACAATATGTACACCATACTGTTCGATAAACCGTTTCATAGCAGCGCCAAACGCGTGCGCAGAAAGTGGAAAGTGCGCGCTTCCATCTACGAGTTCAGGAAGTCCGGCATTTGGAATGACGGAAATGTTTCCTTGCCAATGGTCACTGAGCCATTGCACGTGACTTTCCATCAGCTCGGGACCAGTAGCACAATTGAGTCCTAGAGATAAAATTGGATACGGAGCGAGTGCGTGAACGACTGTTTGCAAATCACTTCCAACCAGCATCGTCCCTGTTGTCTCAATTGTGATACTCACCATGATTGGCACATCATCTACGGTTTTGCCAGTCTGCTCGAGCGCATCCATACAAGCATTGATGGCACATTTTACTTGCAGTAAATCTTGGCACGTTTCAATTAGAAACGCGTTTACTCCACCTTCAATCAACCCCGCTGCTTGTTCAGTATAGGACTCAAGCATGGCGTCCCATGATGTTTGTCCAAGGGTAAGCAATTTTGTACCTGGACCCATTGAACCTAGAACGTACCGCTCTCCCTCAACTTCGTTACATGCTTCCCTAGCAATCCTTGCAGACTGCACATTTAACTCGTACGCCCAAGTTGAAGCTTCGTCGTCGAACTCGGAGAGTACGAGTTTATTTGCGCCGAAGGTATTCGTTTCAATCGCATCAACCCCCGCTTCTAAGAATGAAACGTGTATCGCTTTGACGAGATCTGGTCTTGATTTTGTCAGAATATCTGTGCAATTTTCGCGCCCGAGATAGTCACGATCAATATCTGTATCTATAGCTTGGACAGCCGTTCCCATCGCGCCATCGATAGTAAAGAATCCTTTTTGTATTGCTTCTTTGATATGCATATCTCTATATGGAAGAAATGTACCCGAGATTACCTATCCTCACAACTGCTTTCAGCCTTATATCCGGATAAACGGATAAAGCGTTTTTCTGCGCATTACACCCCAAAACGGCTACGATAACAAGTTGTGCATCGATTTCTATCACCACTCCTCATTTTTACAGTACTTGCAGGTTTTACAGCCCCCCAAGCGCCTACTTTGCAACAGAGCCCAGAGGCAATACTCTCCAAAGCGATCCAAGCCATAGGCGGTAGACGCACACTTGAAAAAATGAATTCGTTTCAACTACATGGCGTTATGCGTCTACCAGATGCAAGACCAGTCATCGAAATTGATCTCACGACGAGCAGAGGCGGCAAAGTACTAGGGATCATGACGTATATTGGCCTTGGACAATCGCGCTTTGGTTCTGACGGCAAGACGGCCTGGGAACAAAATTTTAATGCTAACCAAGAACCAACGTGGGCTTTGATTGACAGTGAGATTCTCTCCCAAAAAGTGCAGCAAATGAATTGGCTAGAGTGGTTTACAATGTTACCTGCAAAATTAAGTGATATCAAATTCACAGGTAGCGCTACATTTGACGAAGAGGATTGTTGGAAGTTAACAATTACAGAAAAAGAAGGTAAGGAACAAGAAGCGTTCTTTTCAAAAACCACATTCCGCCCAAAGGGAAGAAGAACTATTGAATCAACCCCAAATGGAGATGCAACAATCGACGTGTATTTTCGTGATTGGCAGCGCGTTGGCGGCTTGTTACTTTTCCACACAGTCGAATACAATCGTGACGGCTCAACAGTAACGCTAAAACTCGATCGTATTACAACCACTCCAATTGGAGATTCGATATTTACCCTCCCCGAACAAATCAAACTACTCGTTGACCAACATGAATGAAGCCATCGCATTAACCTCAGTCTGTAAATCTTTCGGAGAAACAAAGGCTGTTGTTGATTTAGATTTATCCATTCCAGAGGGCTCGCTTTGTGGATTCTTAGGACCAAATGGCGCGGGCAAAAGCACGACAATCCGCATGATTATGTCAATCATTCATGCTGATTCGGGCTCGACTCAAGTGCTTGGCACTACTGCACTTGCCGCGAAAGATCGCATTGGGTACCTGCCCGAGGAACGAGGCGTATATCGAAAAATGAAGGTGTGCAAATTCATTGAATATATTGCAAATCTGAAAGGGTTACGAGGCGCTTCGTTGCGAAAAACAATCAATAATTGGCTAGAAAGAATTGAATTGCCTGATGTACACAATAAAAAATGTGAAGAACTCAGCAAAGGCATGCAACAAAAAGTGCAATTCCTTGCAGCTATAATTCATGAGCCTGAGTTGATTATTTTAGATGAACCATTTTCAGGACTCGACCCAGTAAACGCAAAAGTTATTGGAAATGTAATTAATGAATTACACAATGAAGGTCGTACAATTTTATTTTCAACGCATGTGCTCCATCAAGCAGAACAAATATGCAATCGCATTGTCATGATTGACCAAGGTCTCAAAGTTCTAGATGGTTCCCTTAAATCGATACAGGAACAATTTAATCCAAGGATTGTGCAAGTAGAACCCGTAGACCCTTCAGTGCGATTCGACGGAATAGAAGGCGTAATGCATTCGACTACAGTTAAACGCAGTAATCGAATTGATCTTCGAGTAGAGGACACCGCAAACCCAGTTGACGTTTTACAACGCATTGTTGCTTACACACCCGTATTGTCTGTACAACTTGCTCGACCTTCATTAGATGAGATCTTTATCGAGCATGTTGCAACGAGCAGAGGCGTCGAAGCAGCAGAAGCAGCACGAATGGAATTAGATCATGCGTAAGACATTAACCGTAGCTTGGAGAGAGTTTAGACATACCGCGATGACAAAGGCATTCTTGTTCGGCGCAGTAGTCATGCCTATTCTCATGATGGGGCTATTTATTGTAGTCATACCACTCCTTATGGAATCAAACGACGATCCCCTAGAAGGCACTGTCGTTGTTGTAGCGCCGGAGGATGTGCTCCAGTCAATCCAAGACCATGTTGCAGAAGACAGTTCTCCCCTGCAAGAAATTGTTGGAACGTTACCTGATCAAATTGCAAATGACCCACTCGCTAGTGCTCTTTTGGGTACAAATACGAAATCCGAACTTACTGTCATTTCTGCGCCCGATGGTGTTGCAATTGACGAATTGAAACAAAGAGTACGCAATGGGGAGTACACGGGATTAATTGTCGTTCCAGAATCTTTTGTCTTATCGATCGAGTCAGAAACTCCTCTAGAAGTCTTCATACCAAGTAATTTTTCTCCAAACCATACCGACGCATTGACGTACGCAACTTCAAAGTCAGTTGTGGA
This sequence comes from Planctomycetota bacterium, assembly GCA_014381385.1. Taxonomy (GTDB): domain Bacteria; phylum Planctomycetota; class Phycisphaerae; order Phycisphaerales; family SM1A02. The sequence goes on from JACNLR010000168.1 coordinate 3,486, forward strand.
CGTTCGCCTGCGTAGACTTGGGCATGATCCAGATACCATGCGCAAGTTAACAAAACGCCCCAGTATCATCGCAACACGACTCTCAGACGACGGTAGTGAAGCGAAAGATAATGAGATTGCACGGAAACTCATTCCGATGGCTTTCATGATGCTCATTTGGATCGCTACCTTTACAAGTGGTAATTACCTTTTAACAACAACAATCGAAGAAAAAGGTAATAAAGTGATGGAGGTTCTGTTGAGTGCAATTAGCCCAACGCAACTCCTTGGTGGGAAAATACTAGGACAAGCAGGAGTGAGTGCTGTGATTCTTTGCATGTATGGTTCCGCAGCGATAGCAGGACTTGTTGCATTTGCAATGCTCGACCTAATACCTATGTCGCACTTGGTTCTCTTTGGTATCTATTTTATTCTCGCGTATTTTATGGTTGCAACAATAATGGCTGCTGTAGGTAGCGCGGTGAGCGAGTTGAGCGATGCCCAATCCTTATTGGGACCTGTGATGCTCATTCTGATTGTCCCGTTTGGCCTCTGGCCAATCATTTCAGAACACCCCAACGGACTCGTTGCAATCATCTCAAGTTTAACTCCGCCGCTCTTGCCTTTTACAATGATAATCCGAGTGACCGCATCAACCGAAATCGTGCCTTTGTGGCAACTCCTTCTCTCCATAGGCATTGGGATAGCCTCAGTATTCATTATGGTCTGGATGTGCGCTCGTATTTTCCGAATCGGTGTTCTTATGCAAGGCAAACCACCAAGTGTATTCCAACTTGTACGATGGATACGTCAAGGGTAATCGAACTTTTGGTCACATAAATGACGTATGATGCCAACTATGGCAAGTAAACTTTATTCGAATCCATCAGCTGCCCTTGAAGGACTTACGTTCGACGGCATGATGGTCGGTGTTGGCGGTTTTGGGCTGTGTGGCATCCCCGAAAATCTCATTGTCGCACTACGTGATACTGAAGTTTCAGCGTTAACGTGCGTATCCAATAACGCAGGCGTGGATGACTGGGGACTTGGTCTCCTTCTTCAGACTAAGCAGATAACGAAAATGTTAAGTTCGTACGTAGGTGAAAATGCTGAATTCGAGCGGCAATTCATGGCCGATGAACTCGAGATCGAGTTTTGCCCGCAAGGCACACTCGCTGAACGACTACGTGCTGGTGGCGCTGGCATACGTGGTTTTTATACAAAAACTGGGGTTGGCACAATAGTCGCCGATGGCAAGGAAACGATGGATTTCGATGGAGAAACTTGCGTGCTCGAACGTGGGATTGTATGTGACCTATCTCTAGTGAAAGCATGGAAAGCCGATGAGGCTGGTAATTTAATCTACCGCAAAACTGCGCGAAATTTCAATCCGATGGTTGCAATGGCTGGCAGAGTAACGGTCGCAGAAGTAGAAGAAATTGTACCAATTGGCACCTTCGACCCTGACCAAATCCACACGCCATCTATCTATGTAAACCGAATTGTGCAAAATTCGTTCGAAAAAAGAATTGAACAACGTACGGTCACGCCTTCCTAAATGCCGTCCGATAGCACAAAAACTAAAAATAGTCGTCATATTAATTGTTCAAGTGCGTTGAACTTTGCCTCTTTACCGACCGAAAATAGATATTCGTTACAGATCACTTTGGAAAGACATGCATTGAGAAGGAAATAAAATGCAACATAATTTACCCTTAAAATCGCTCTTTATTGTTGCTGTAACAGCAATTACATGCTCTTTTATAGCTCAAAAAGCTGACGCCCAGATGGAATACATGGCGGAAGCCATGCGGCCAGAATATATGTCGCGTGATCTAGTAGTTTTTGCTGAGGGTCTAAATCTTGACGATACGCAAGAGGTGATTGTCGAGGCGATGTTTGATTCGTACGAAGATGATTTTGAACTCGGTTGGGCGACAACGCAAGAGCGACTTAATAAGGTCGCTGAAGACCTCAAAAAGAACCCCCCCACATCAACCAAAGATACGTTAGAGCCCGTCCTTAATGCACTGGGAGATTGGTTACAAGAAAAAAGATTGCTCGACCAAGGACTTTTAGAGAACGTACAAGCAATTCTGATTGCTGAACAAAAAAACCTTTGGCCCGGCTTCGCGCAACGACTCTATCGTGAAAAGCATACAAACCGAGGTCGTCTTAGTGGAGAATCTGTCGACCTTTTCCTCATAGTGCGAGACGCGCAACTTGCGCCAGTTGCAGAATCCATCATTGAAACAAATTTGATTGAGTATGCCACTGCACTGGACATAGCAATGCGCACACGTGACACTATTCTACGAGGTAACCCTAAAAAACTCTTCGACAACATTCTTTCTGAAAACGCCGACAGACTCCCTGCACAAATTGACACTCTCATTCGAGCCCGTGTAGAAGTACGAGACTTAAACGATCGTTACATAGACCTAATCAGTAACGCTCTTTCTTCCACCGATGGCGAAGATTTTCGTAACCGTGCATTAAAACGTGGGTATACACGAATC
>JACNLR010000138.1 GCA_014381385.1 Planctomycetota bacterium
ATATGTGCGCGCGCATACAAGTGTGGGTATGTTTGTAGTGTGTGCGCAAGCGCGCGCACACTCGCTACCCATGCCACGATATGTTTTAAACCGCCTTCCGCGGTGTAAGATAAGTTCGCCCGGACTTTCATCAAGACCTGCAAACAACGATCCAAGCATCACGGAACTTGCGCCCGCTGCAATTGCTTTTCCAATGTCGCCGCTTTGGCGGATACCTCCATCTGCGATAACTGGAATGTTGTGTTTATCCGCGGCGTTGCATGCATTAACGATAGCTGTTAGTTGGGGAACCCCTACACCACTAACAATTCGCGTCGTACAAATCGACCCAGGACCTATGCCTACCTTTACAGCATCTGCGCCCGCGGTAATGAGTGCTTCTGCACCCTCTGTCGTTGCTATATTTCCTGCGATGACATCGATGTCCCATCGATTCTTAATTTCTTTGACAGTGTCGATAACATTTTGCGAGTGACCATGCGCTGTATCAACAACAATGACATCCACTTCCGCTTTTATCAAAGCTTCAACACGATCAAATTGATGCACGCCAACAGCAGCACCAACTCGAAGCCGTCCACGGCTATCTCTACATGCTTGAGGATGACGGCGGATATTTTCGATATCACGCATCGTGATGAGACCACTTAGTCGATTGTTCTCGTGTACCAGCAGTAGCTTTTCGACCCGAGCCCGAACCATCAGGGCTTCTGCGTCTTCAAGTGTTGTATCTACGTCACCTGTCACTAAGTCTTTTGAAGTCATCAATTCACCGACTAGTTGATCATCGGAGCCCACAAATTTCATATCACGGCGAGTGAGAATACCTACGAGTTCGCCATTGCCCTCGCCATCAAGCGTTACTGGAAAACCAGAAACGTTTTGCTCAGCCATGAGTGTTGTTGCTTTGCCCACAGAATCTTCGGGGCTGAGGGTCACTGGATCGGTAATAACGCCGTTTTCAGAGCGTTTCACCTTAGCAACTTCCCTCGCTTGAACATTTGGTGGCATATTCTTATGCACAAAACCAATTCCGCCTTCTTGAGCCAATGCAATAGCCAACGCAGACTCGGTGACTGTATCCATAGGCGCTGAAATAAGGGGAATATTCAATGAAATCCGGTTTGTAAGTCGCGTGGAGGTATCGGCGATATCAGGAGTTACATCGCTAAACCTCGGGACGAGTAAAACATCATCAAAGGTAATGCCATCAGTAATATGCAACTTTTCCATTGGGCAATTTTACCATTTTTGAAGCAATGTATCAAGGTGTTTTTTATGAGTATGGGCGCTCAATATGCTACGCTGCGCATTCAAAGCACGAATTGTGTACGCAAACATAAAGAAGAGACTAACAAGTGACCCAATCTGACGACAATTCAATTGCCAACGCCGTACACAACGACCTTGGAACTACGCCCGGAAACGGCGTTTCAGAGTTTAGAAAAATGCTAAAAGCGACCATTAGTTTTGAAGCTTCAGACCTGCATATAAAGGCTGGCACAAAACCACGAATCCGAGTGCGGGGCGTTCTTCGAAGTTTAGATGCTGAAGTGAACAGTGAAGCGCTGTGTTACCAAATCGCAAAAGACATTCTTGACGAAGTGCAGTACAAACATTTTCAAAAACATGGCCAAATTGACCTTGCCTACGATTACGATGACGATCGACGTTTCCGAATCAATATGTTTATGGCAAGGGGCAGGCCGTCGCTCGCATGTCGTCTCATTACAGCAGACATAATGACCTTTGAACAGTTACACCTCAAGCCAATCCTTGGTGATGTCTCGATGTGTGCAAACGGGTTGATTTTGTTTGCGGGTGTTACTGGATCTGGAAAATCTACTTCCATCGCTGCGATGCTCAACTATGTAAATTTAAGAAAACGATGCCACATTGTTACAATCGAAGATCCTATCGAATATATTTTCCACGATGAAAAAGCCACAATTAACCAACGCGAAGTTGGCATTGATTGTTTGAATTTTAATGAAGCACTACGCGCACTTGTTCGTGAAGACCCCGACGTAGTACTCGTTGGCGAAATGCGAGATAACGAAACATTCGAAGCAGCGATTCGTGCTGCAGAAACCGGCCACTTGGTTTTTGGAACCATCCACGCTTCGTCTGCATGGCAAACGTTCGGACGTATATATGACTTGTTCCCCGAAAGCGAACGACCACAAATTCGAAAACTACTCGCATACAACCTTCGGGCGATTGTGTATCAAAAATTGCTACCAACGTTACGCGAGGATACACCAAGAATTCCTGCACTTGAAATATTGCTTGGAACGCCCATTGTCACTAAATATATTCTTGAAGCTAGAGAGGGTGAACTTCTTGACGTTATTATTAAGAGTCACGAGGAAGGCATGATTGATCTCAACACCGCCCTTCTCCATTTAGTAGAGCAGGAATGGGTCTCCCTCAAAACTGCAATGGATGCCACACCAAAACCTGAAGATCTCAAGATGAAAATTAAGGGTATCTCCTAATGCATACGCTGTTCCTATCTGACGCAACGCCGGTTTTCCTTCTAAGCCCTTGGAAGCCTGTTCTAATTTGCACTGTATTTATTGCTTGGGGTTGGTTGTTGAGCACACATATCGAAAAAGATGCCAAAGATGCTCACCTCGATTTCTCAAAATGGAACAGTTTCATGATTGCAGGAGCATTTGCTGGCTTAGGTGTCATGTTGTTTGGTCTTAATTTTTATGTTGCCTTTCCGATTGGAGTTTTAGTTTTAGCAACTCCTATCCTTTTTTACTGGAAAACGCGAAATGCCGCTGTCGCACCTCAACACCAGTTTAAAATTGGTACAGGTTCAATAAAAGCATCACGAGAAAAAAGGAAAATCGCCAAGGCAAACAAGCAAGTTACTATGACATTCGACGGTGCAAACGGTTCAGTCAAAGTGCCAGAAAAAGAAGATGCAAATATCGAAGTCTACCTAGCCGTTGAAGAAATCATTTCTGAAGCACTCAAACACCGAGCAAGCAGAATCGATATTCGTCTAACTAAAAATGGCTGTCAAAGTATGTACCTCGTAGATGGGATCCAAAATAAACAAGAACCCATCTCTACAGAGTTAGGCGCAAAACTCTTTAGCTTTATCAAGGAAATGTCTGGTACTGACCCCAACGATGCTCGGCGGCTACAATTCGGTGAATTTGATGTCACTGGCACTTCTGGTTCAACCCACGTTGATTTGACTGCTTCTGGGTCTTCTACCGCACACGCTCTTCGACTTGAATTCGACCGAGCTGAGCGCGTGTTGCGAACTTGGGAATCTATCGGGTTGCTACCTAAACAACGTGACTTACTCGACCAACTAAAACAACCTGAATTGCGCCACGGCATTGTGTTATTCGGAGGCGATAACCAGTCCGGACTCACAACAACCACGTACGCAATTTTAAACCAACATGACTCTTATTTAAACAATATTGTCACGTTGGAAAAACAAGTGTTAGCAACACTTGAAGGCATAACACACAACACTGCAGAGGACGAGAGTTATGCCACGCAATTGCAAACTCTCATCAGGAGAGACCCAGACGTGATCCTTGCTGCTGACCTTTCTGATAGCGAAGCAGCCAAAATAGTTGTGAAGTCAGGCAGAGATGGTCCGCTCATCTTTGTCTCGTTGAAAGCATCCTCTCTTTCTGATTTACTTTCAAAATGGGCAGGCCTTGTTTCGAATCCAAGGCAAAGTTTTGACGGCCTCCAAGCAGTTGTCTATCAAAAACTAGTTCGCAAACTTTGCGAGAACTGCAAAGTTGCCTATAAACCATCTCCCGATCTTGCAAAACAAGGCCTTCCAATCGACACAGTTGAGCAACTCTACCGTAAAGGTGGAACCATTGAGCATAAGAACAAAACAAATCCATGTCCAATCTGTGAAGGCAGTGGCTATATTGGACAAGTTGCCGTGTTTGAAACAATTTTTCTAGATAACGAAACCCGCAAGTTTTTGATAGCAGGCGATCTAAAAGGCGCCCTTGCAAACGCAAGAAGATCGAAGCGACTAATCCGTTTACAAGATGCTGGTTGGAGTTTAGTTGCCTCTGGGCAAACTTCACTTGAAGAATTCGGCAGAGTCAATAGCAAAAAGACAACAAAGAAAACTACAAAGACGAACAGCTAAACATGATTATCATTTTCAATCTCATTATTCTTGGTCTTGTTGGACTCATCGCGTACTGGTGGGCAAATGAAGGTTTGTTCAGCGCATTTATCCACATGGTTTGTGTAGTAACTGCAGGCGCAATCGCACTCTCACTCTGGGAGCCAATAACTATGTCGATTCTCACTGGCGGAGGTTTTGACAACTACGCATGGGGAGTCGTTCTTATTGGTGTGTTCTCAATATCGCTTCTCATTCTTCGTGTAGCTGCAGATAAAATCATGCCCTCTAATGTCAACTTTCCGACTTGGGCTAACTTTGCATTTGGTGGTTTTAGCGGCGCAGTAGCTGGCGTAATAAGCATTGGCATTTGCTTGATTGGCTCAGGTTTTATCCAATCAACTAATGAACTCTTTGGGTATAGGGGAACAGGTAGAGATGAAAATAACAAAGCAATGATTGGCAAAGTAGGCGATCCAATCTGGCTCGATGTTGCACAGATAACTGCAGAGTTTTATGGCACATTAAGCGTTGGCACTCTTAGACCAGATTTTAGCGGAGCTCCCCTTCGGCAATACAATCCAAGCATTAATGAGCTCGCAACACTTGTCCGTGACACTTTTAGTGGAGGAAAGGGGCAGCTGTCTCTACTGCCCGATGCTGCAAAAGTAACTTCGGTTGCAAAGAGCGATGATGGACTAGTTGTAGTGCAAGTTTCATTCACTTCCCAAGCAAAAGATTACGGTGGACAGCTGAGTTTAGCGAGTTCTCAAGTACGTCTTATAAGCGAAGCAATCGGATCAAAAAAACCGAAAGTCCATTACCCCTTTTCTTGGAAGCAAGAAGTTGCAGATGGCACGGAACGAATCTTTATTTACGACGATGTGTCACACTATGCAACAAGCGTGCCCGGTAGGCAAGAAACAGAAATCAAATTCGCATTCGACACGAAAGATGCTGGCTTCGTCCCAAAATTCATCCAGATTCGCGGAACACGTTTAGAAGTTCCAAACATCGAAACAACTGCCATACCTCATACGGTCGCTAAAGAATACCGTGGGCGTCAACTCTCTGATGAAGAAATTGTTGAAGCGAGAGACCCGCTTGGTAAAGATATACAACACCTTGTCGATTCCACATCGAAAATTCTAAGATTGCGTATTTCTACAAACGGTATCCCAGGAACTATTGTGTACGATGAAGAACTATATTTCGTCGAAGGATCGTTGACTACAAAATGGAAGCAAAGAGGAATCTCAGCAGCCCTTGCTATCAAAGGAATCCGAGCTGACGAGGGGACTGGTATCGTTCAAGTCGATGTTACTCCGGGCAAGTCAGCTTCGTTCAGTGATTTAATTTCGATTCTTTCCGAAAACGACCCCATCGAACTTATCGATACAAATGGTCGCAAGTACGCGCCAATTGGATATTATCTTGGAGACAGCAAGCGTATGCAGCTCACGCTAACACCAAGCACACCTATTCAATCTATTGGCGAACTTCCACTGCATGTTTTAACTGCAAGCCGTCCAAAAGATATGACGTTGATTTTCCAAGTCACCCTCGGCGAATGGGTAAAAGAACTTAGGGTTGGTGACTTCACCATTGGCACATGCAACGTCGAAGTTATCAGTAAGTCAAGATAAACTATTCATCTAGAAATCGCTCTACCCAGTTAATGTCAAAATCTGCTGTAACGAAAGCAGCCTGAGTAAGTAATCTCTGATGAAGAGGAATCGTTGTTGCAATGGGACCAATTTTCATCTCACCAAGTGCAGCTCTCATTCGAGCAATCGCTTCTCCGCGGTCACGACCCTGGACGATTAACTTGCCAATCATAGAGTCATAATTAG
>JACNLR010000169.1 GCA_014381385.1 Planctomycetota bacterium
GTCATACCCTTCTTTTTTTGCTTTGTCGTATTTCTTTTGTGCTGCCTCGGTAAGCTTTGTATCGAGCGATGCTGCCTCACTTTCAAGTTCCTCATCTGTTGGAACTTCGCCCGGCTTCAGGCTCATCGTTGCGATGCCGCCCTCTGCGCTGCGGTTGCCTTTTCTTCGTCTTCGTTTCTTTGCCATTTCTAAATTCTCCTAGCACCCAAGAAGGGAGTTGCTTTTTTGTAACACCAGAATGGTGAAACAAACTTATATTTTCTACTTTGTTAAAAGGGGGTTCGTGTGAGCAACGTTTCAAATGTGTCGCCCGTTGTGAATATCTTCAAGTATTTGTTTGACTTGGCTTCGCACCGCGTCTAACGCACCCTCGTTGATAAGTACATAATCGGCTTTTTTTCGCTTCTTGTCAAGTGGTATCTGTGTTTCTTCTCGTCTCTGCAATTCATCGCTATCCCATCCGCGGGTTTGCATAACTCTTTGAAGACGCGTTTCCTGCGTCGAATCAACGAATATAAGGACATCACAAAGAGTATCAAGCCTCGCTTCGAGCAATAACGGTGCATCAATAACAAACGCTCGAGTGCCGTCATGTGCCGCGGCGAACTGCGCTTCTTGCATTTGTCTAACTCGAGGATGCACGACTTCTTCAAGTTGCTTCCTTGCTTGTTCATCTTGGAAAACGATATCTGAGACTGCCTTTCTATTAATAATTCCATCTGCATTTAGGATCTCAGCCCCCCACCATGTTACTAATTGATCTCGTACCTGCGAGTCTAACAGTACCGCCTTTGCATTTGCATCTGCGTCTGCAACAACACAACCTAAATCTTTTAGTGCTTGTGCCACAACACTCTTGCCCGAACCGATACCACCCATCAAGCCAATTACAGGTGGTGAATGGTTCATTTCACAACTCTAGTCCAAGTTGTACCCTCAGAACTATCCTTAATCGCCACTCCAAGTTCAAGCAACGTATCTCGGATTTTATCCGCAAGAGCCCAATCTTTATTTTCACGTGCTTCTAATCGCGAACTGATTAGACAATCGATTTTTGCAACGTCGATGTTATCTGTGCACGCTTCGTCTTGTAGTTCAAGAACACCGAGGATTGAGTCAATCTCCTGCAACGCTAAGAATTCGTCGTGGAGTGTTGCGCAACCGCAACCTTCGTTTGGTTTTTTATCTACTGCGTAGGCAGAAGCAGCCTCGCTTAAAAAACCAATCGCTCCAGAAACATTTAAATCATCACACATTGCAGCAATGAATTTGTCCCTAGCGCCTTGTAAAGGACCGTCATCGTCAATTTTTGTTTCGCTGTTTTCGCAAAGCCAAGTTGCAAGACGTCGCCAGCGGTCCACTTGGCGCTGCGAATCTTTCAGTCCTTGTAGCGTAAAGTTTGCATTTGAACTGTAATTTGTACGGATAAGTTCTAAGCGAATCGCCGCTGGAGTTGCGCCTTTTTCAAGTAAGTCACGGAGCGTGTAAAAGTTTCCTTTGCTCTTGCTCATTTTTGCACCGTCAACAAGGAGGAAGCGGGTATGGAACCAATAGTTCGCAAAAGAAGTGTTGCCAGTTGCGCAACATGATTGTGCAATCTCACACTCATGGTGTGGGAAAATATTATCTTCGCCTCCACTGTGAATATCTATAACATCGCCAAGGAGTTGGTTCGCCATGACGGAACACTCAAGGTGCCAGCCAGGATAACCTACGCACCAAGGGCTCGGCCAACGCATAGCGTGCGTCTTGTCTGGCTTCCATAACATAAAGTCGGCTGGGTTTTTCTTGACGGCTTGCGTTTTCATATCTACGCGTCCGCCTTCGCCACTTCGAAGCGCTTCGACTGTGTTCCCAGAAAGTTTGCCATAGTTTGGAAATGATTGCACATCAAAATACACAACGCCATCCGAAGCAACGTACGCATGTTCTTTTTCAATGAGTCCCTCAACCATCGCAATCATTTCCAAAATGTACTGTGTTGGGCGGGGCATAACTCGTACATCCTCTGCTGCATCATCAACTATTTCCAAGCCGAGTAATTTTGCGTCATCCATAAAAGCACAAGCATAAAATTCTGCGACTGCTTTTGGATTACTTGCATCGATGTCAACTTCGCATGGAAGGTTTCCGGATTTTTTTGCTTCAAGCAATCGAGCGGATGCTACTTCCATTTTGTCTTCGCCCCCACCATCAGCGAGGCTGTCCTCCGTCATATGGCCAACATCCGTGATGTTCATCACTTGTTTTACTTCATATCCAATTGCTTGAAGCGTTCTTCGTAGTACATCGGCATTGAGAAATGCTCGAAAATTCCCGATGTGGGCAAAATCATATACCGTTGGGCCGCAAGAATAAAACGTAACAATTTTGTTTTGATCGTCAATCGGCGAAAAAACTTCTTTCTTGCGGGTGAGTGAGTTATATAAATGCAACTGCATGGTTGGTACGATATGGTTCTTCTATGGTTTCCAAAAACTACGATACTTTTTTTGATGGCCAGCGGGTACTTGTCACAGGTGGCGCAGGTTTCATTGGTTCGCATCTTACACAACATTTGGCCTCGCTCGGGGCATCGGTGCATGTGCTTGATGATTTTAGTTCGGGGCATTCTTCTAATCTTGAAGGAATCGATGCGCAGGTAACAGAGGGTTCTATTCTAGATGTTGCTGCGATTAAAAAGGCAATGCAAGGATGCTCCATTGTATTTCATGAGGCTGCATTTGTCTCGGTTCCAAGTAGTTTTCAACAAGCCGACAAGTGCTTTGAAATCAACATAAAGGGCACGAGTAACATCTTGTCACTCGCTGCAAAAGCAAATTGCGATCGAGTTGTATTTGCATCTTCTGCAGCTTGTTATGGAAGCCAGCCAAGCGTACCAAGCAGGGAATCTGATCCCGCAGCAGCGGAGTCACCTTACGCCCAGTCCAAACTCATGGGCGAACAACTGATGCGAGATGCTAGTATTGACACAGTTTCGCTCCGTTATTTTAATGTTTTTGGCCAGAGGCAAGACCCAAAGTCCCAGTATGCAGCCGTTGTATCGTCGTTTGCTCAAGCTCTCAATACCGATCAGATTCCAACTATTTATGGCGACGGGAAACAGTCGCGAGATTTTACAAATGTTGCAAATATTGTCCACGCAAATCTTCTTGCTGCTTCCTATGGCAAGCCCATCAAAGGAGAAGTTTTTAATGTTGGAACTGGAGCAATGATGTCACTGATTGCGTTACTACAATCGATGACTGGAACCAAAGATTGCAAAATTAATTTTCAGCCGCCCAGAGCTGGTGATGTGCCGCAATCCTGCGCGAGCATCGAAAAAATTACTTCGTATTTGAAATACGCGCCGATTGCAGATACAAGTTCATCGTTAACAGAGTTGATTAATCCCAAACCGCACTGATTTCATTTTCGCTATAAACATCATTGCAGATCACAAGCCAGTTATCTCCAGATGCCATACCCAAGGGCGCTGATGAAATATTAATGTCATTCCAGTCCGTATAAAAAATATTATCTGGACCAAGGGGTAATCCGTTGAGCGGTTTATATGCAACGCCATCGGGATAGAGTGAGTTTGCAACTCGCGAAGAACCGTCGCCCCCTACTACCACTCCTGACCATGTGTTATCTGCTCCATGGAATTGTAACGTGTAACTGTTTTCGTCAACACTCATGATTCCATCGGATGTTATCGTTGTTTCAGGACCACGGTTGGAAATAATAATATCAGAGGCGCTCGCGCCAGCATGCCACTTCAATCGAACACGTTCACCGCAAAGTGCTTGGTGCGCGTAGGAGTTGTTCACAAGATTCGCAGGCGTCGCAGAAGAAATATCTGCTGCAAATGCATTATCCCAAAGTACAGTTTCTCCATCGATAGATTCGAAGTCATATACAAGATCAATCTCATTTATATCTTGCACATTTGGGTTTGCTTCCGTCGGGCTTATTAGATACTCCGTATTGAAGTATTTTTGAGCGAGCATGAAAGACATTAGGTTCGCGGTTGTGTCGTAGATATCGTGGATCAGGGTTGAATCACCACTTGCATCTACATACCCCTTACCGATTTCACTGGGTCTTGGCAACTTTCCATCGCTGGTCGTTGAGTACAACAGCATCGATGCATGAATTCCCTTGGCTTGCGTTGTGTCTTCTGCTGAACGCGCTGATCTAAACGCCCGTCCTAGGGCAGGTGTAAGCATCGAAACGATTACGACAATAATTGCAATCACAACGAGCAACTCAATAATTGTGAATCCTCTTCGAAGTGTTAAACCTTTTTGTTTTTGGCAATTCATAGGTCTAAAGGATACGCCATTGAGGCGAAAAGGCATAGTGCCTTACTGAACTTTATTTCGAGTTCGAATAATAACTGCAGGATTGCCAGAATAAATAGTCCACGGGTCGAGGTTTTTCATCGCAACCCCGCGTGCACCAAGTAAAGCACCCTCGTGCACAATGACGTTAGGACCAACAAATGAATCTGCAGCAAGCCAAACATCATCTTCAATAGTAATCGGTGGTCGAAGTAATGGCATGTCTTTCTTGTTGAAATCGTGCGATCCTGCACAAATATGGACATACTGAGAAATAGAGACTCGTTCACCAATCTCTACCTTCCCAAGACAATACACGATCGCACCATCACCAAGACAACTATTTTTACCCATCGTTAAGTTCCATGGGCACTCAACTTTGATGCTGCGGCGAATCATGCAACTTGGGTCGATCTTTGCACCATAGGAATTGAGCAAGAAAATTCTCCAACCATTCCATGTGTGAAAGGAAAATCTGAAAAAAGTTGACTGCACAATCTTCCAAAGTAACCGCCAGATTTTTTCTTGCAGGGTGTATGGGCTTAGGTGTCTATCTTCGCTTTCCATGTACTGCTCCAACTTGTTCCATCTTAGAAATTACACTGCCTCATCTCTACGCTCATTGCAGACAATCGGCTTTTTCGTAACTCTATATACAACGATTACTCACCCGATGTTCAGATTGCCATTGCAATCACCTACTGCGTCCGAGAACCCAGTGTAATTCTGGTTTTTTAAGAATCAAACTGCCCGCAACCACAATAACGATTCCAGCGCTAACGGCACAAGCAAGGACCCAGAATGCATGCCACCACCCATCAAGCGGGTGCCAATACCCTTGCACAATCCAAGCGACTCCACACCCCATCAAGAAAGTGAGCGCAGCAGTTGAACCCCACGATCGAAGGACTGCACTCTCTAGCGGCGTACGCATATGTTTTTTAATGACAAGCAAAAGTACGCAAGCTTGGATGACGCCGCATAGCGCTGTCGACCACGCAAGCCCTGATGCGCGAAGCGGTGTCCAAACTAAAAGTACGTTCAAAACAAAGTTTAACGCGACGCAAAACATGGCAATTTTGACCGGTGTCATTGCATCTTCTTTTGCGTAAAAGCCTTTTGTTAATACTTGCGTCATCGAATACGCCCAAACTGCTGTTGCGTACCCGAGCAAAATTGTTCCAACTTCCACAACATCAGCGCTTGTAAAGTTGTTCCCCTGAAACACAACTGCAGTAAGTGGTTCTCGAACAAATACCAGTCCCGCACTTGCGGGCAAGCCAATAAAAACAACGAGCCGTAATCCACGACGTATCGTCGCGGCAAAGGAATCTGAGTTTCCAGATTGTTTCGCAAGGAGCGGATAAATTGCTGTTGCAACTGCAATTCCAAACACGCCAAGAGGAAATTGGTACAACCGTTGTGCCCACGTCACCGATGCCATCGCGCCCTCGCCAAGTGGATACTCCAACCCAAAGAAAAATGATTTGCCAAACAAGTTTGTCCAGTTCGCGACAAATCCATCGAGCAGTGTGTTCATTTGCAAAGTTCCAAGCCCGACAATCATCGGAAGCATTCGGCGCATCATAATTTTATATTCGCCTGTTGCCGAGTCGGTGTCTTTCG
>JACNLR010000171.1 GCA_014381385.1 Planctomycetota bacterium
AACCAATCCAGATTCTTTAAGATGCTGGTGCTGATATTCAGGCAGGAGCTGGGCTTGGTACTACACCGCTAGCTTGGGCAGCCGGTTTTGGGACATAAAGGGGCGTGAAAGTGTTGTTTGACGCCGGCGGGGATGCAAATGCCGTCGATACGGTTCTGGGGTACACGCCACTACTTTGGGCAGCTGGATTTGGCGAATCAAAATCAGTAGCAATATTGATTGAAGCGGACGCTGATGTGAACGTTGTTGATACTGCAGAAAGCAGATCACCACTCATGCATGCGGTAAGAACAGGTAAAACAGAAGGCGTTGCATTTTTACTCAAAGCTGGCGCAAACGTCAATGACATTGATAAAACGAAGTCAACAGCACTACACATTGGCGCAGGAAATGCAAACGTTTCACTTGAGAAAATCGTCCTGCTTGTTGAAGCAGGTGCAGATGTAGATGCAAAAGACGCAGCAGGACAAAAGCCTGCGGATCTCGCAAAGTTACGAGACGACGAAGAAGGCGCAGCAATAGTTGCGTATCTCGCAGAAAAAACCGGCTCGTAAAGCTTTTTTATGAATTGAATCTTGCAGCGAACCGCCATTTGGCGGTTCGCTGTCGTTATGATGTGAATGCAAAAAAAGGAATACCACATGCCAGCAACTGCAACTTCAACGCAATACGATCAACTCCTCCAATCCGCAAAAGATGCAACCCTTTTCGGTTCCTCGCTGGGTATCCTTCACTGGGACCAAGAAGTCATGATGCCAAAGAAGGGGCTAGCGTATCGCGCAGATCAGATTGCCCTCATGGCTCGGATGTACCACAAAATGGTCACCGACCCAAATATCGAAGATCAATTATGCGCTTGCGAAGAGGACAGCGAACTGATGCATGATCCTACGAGTGCTTCTGCATCGAATGTTCGGGAATTGCGCCACGCGTACGATCGGAATACAAAACTCCCGACGGAACTCGTTGAAGAAGAAGCAGTTCTCTCTAGCAAGGGGCAAGAAGCGTGGAAAGAAGCGAGGAAGAACAATGACTTCTCAGAGTTTCAACCATGGCTTGAAAAAATTGTAACGCTGTTGCAACGCAAAGCCGAATGTTACGGTTGGGCAGAAGGCGGAGAACCGTGGGATGCACTTGCTGAAGATTACGAACCTGGCTGCACTGCAGCTGGAGTAAGCGAAGTCTTTACTCCCTTACGAATACGACTGCAATCGTTTCTCGATGAGCTCATGGGTAGCGATACAAAACCAAGTAATGCATTCAATGAAATTGCCCTACCAATTGATCAACAAAAAGCATTTGTGCAAGCGATTGCATCTCAAATTGGCTTTGATTTTGATGCTGGACGTCTTGACGAGTCAACACATCCTTTTTGCGGTGGAACACACTGCAACGATGTTCGTATGACGACTCGATTCCACGAAAATAACGTGAACGATGCGATTGGATCAACCATGCATGAATCTGGGCATGGTATTTACGAGCAAGGCCTGTTATATGAACACGTTGGTACGCCAATGGGAAGCGCTGTTTCGCTTGGCATACATGAATCGCAAAGTCGTATGTGGGAAAACCAAGTGGGTCGAAGCGAAGCGTTTTGGAAGTGGTGCTATCCGACAATGGAAGAATACTTCGGCGATGCGACTGCGTCTCTTACTTTTGATGATGTATACGGCGGAGCAAACATCGTTCGACCAGATTTTATTCGAGTCGAAGCTGATGAGGCAACCTACAACATGCATATCATGATCCGATTTGAACTTGAACGGATGATGATGAAGGGTGATCTTGCAGTTGCCGACTTGCCAGATGCTTGGAACGCACGGTACCAAGAATATTTAGGTATAGATGTACCAAGCGACACAAAGGGTTGCTTGCAGGATGTTCATTGGTCTATGACTTCGATGGGATACTTCCCAACATATACACTTGGAAATTTGTATTGCGCGCAGTTCTTTGAAACAGCAATAGAAGAAATTCCAGACATGTACGAGCAATTCGCGCGTGGTGAATTTGGTGCGCTTAAAGGTTGGCTGAATGAAAACATTCATTGCCATGGGAAGCGATACCGTGCTGCAGAACTTTGTGAAGTAGTAACTGGAAAAGCACTAAGTTCAGATCCATTAATGCGACATCTTGAGAACAAGTTACGCCCACTCTACGGGCTCGCCTGAATCCACCCTACACATTCGCTTGTTTCTTTACGACCAGTTATCTGAGGAAGCGTTATAGATACACCGTCTTGCGCGAGCGCTCCGAGAATAGCCATCGCCATTGCTTCGCGCGCTTGTACTGGGATGCCAAGTGCTTCCGTTGTTCCATTGTTTTTAATGGCGTTGCAAAGCGCTCGGTTATATACGCCACCACCTGCGAGCAAGATACGCTGGGTGTCACAACAACTTGAAATACATGCGCCGATTGCCACAACAGCGCTTGCAAGAAGGTCTTGGGTTGAAGTGTTCTTTCCAATCTGAAGTGCATACTCTCCAAGATCGTCTTTAGTACCAAGGGATCTATTTGCACTTGCCTGCGCAGAAAGGCGGTCAAGTAGGGCAGATCTTATAGTTTTATCAACGCAACCTTTTAATGCAGTTTCACCATTCATATCGCACTCTTCCCCTAGCCGTTCTCTCGCGATTGCGTTGAGAAGCAAGTTGCAACAACAAACATCGAAACCTCGGATTTGGTTTGGTTGGCAATGAGCGGGTAATACCGTGATGTTGCAAAAGCCACCCAAGTTCACGATCGAAGTTGACTCGGTTGCGCTGCGAAACATCACCCAGTCTGCAAGTGGTGTTATAGGAGCGCCTTGACCTCCAAGAAGTAAATCCCCTTGGCGTGGGTTAGTCAGTATAGTGCAGGGGAACTTTTTGCTAATCGGTTCTGGGTCAATGAGCTGGACGCTCTTTGGTGGTTCGTGATAGACCGTTTGACCGTGAAGGGCGATGATGTCAACTGTCTCGAGATGTAGTTTTGAGATTGCAATTGCAGTAATTTCGCCGATATTGATTGCGGCGGTTTCCATCTCTTCTTTCGTGCCGCCAATCGATGCTAGTTTGAGCAACTCTTTTTTTGCACTACCTAACCCGCAGGATTCCGTTTGGAGAAAAGTCGCGCAGATCGATTCACCATAGCCATCGATGCATACCTTTGCAGCGTCAACTCCATCCATACTTGTTCCAGTCATTGTGCCTACGACAATTCGCATTGCCACACTTTACACGTTTACTCGCCTATAATTGGGCGTATGACACAAAGAACATTAGTAACAGGCGGGGCAGGTTTCCTAGGTTCCCATCTTTGCCAGCGCTTAATTGATAGAGGGGAGTATGTGATTTGTCTCGATAATCTCTTTACAGGTAGAAAAGAGACGATTGCGCATTTACTAGACCTTCCTAACTTTGAATTTGTAGAGCATGATGTAATGAATCCGATTGAAATGGATGTCGATGCCATTTACAACTTGGCATGCCCAGCTGCGCCTGGCCATTATCAACATGACCCTGTAAATACAACAATGACGAGTATCCTAGGTGTTCTGCATACACTTGAACTTGCAGATCGATGCGGAGCAAAACTTTTTCATTCATCAACAAGTGAAGTGTACGGTGATCCCGATGTGCATCCTCAACCTGAGACGTACCGAGGCAATGTAAACCCTATTGGCCTTCGAGCGTGCTACGACGAAGGAAAACGTGCATCGGAATCGATCTTGTTTGATTACCACAGGATGCACGGGATCGACATCCGCGTTGCAAGAATCTTTAATACGTACGGACCGCACATGCACCCGTTTGATGGAAGAGTTGTGAGCAACTTTATTCGGCAAGCATTAGCAGGTGAAGATATAACGATGTTTGGAGACGGGCAACAATCCCGTTCGTTCTGTTATGTCGATGATTTGATTAATGGATTCTTGGCGATGATGGACGCAGACGAAGCGACTGGACCCATTAACCTTGGAAATCCGGGCGAGTTTACAATGTTGGAATTAGCGAGTTTGGTTTTAGAACTTACGGATGGCAAATCCAACCTTGTGATGAAGCCACTCCCTGCGGACGATCCAACGAAGCGTCAGCCAGATATTACGCTGGCAAAATCAACGCTTGGTTGGGAACCCACGATACCTCTTAAGGAAGGCCTCCAGAAGACTATTGCTTGGTTCTCCACGGTCGATTTATCACAGTGGACGCCACCCACACCCAACTGGGAAGGCGGGCTCACAGAGAGTGTGTAGCACCTTTACTGACGACATGGTGTCAGCGTAAGGCGTGTTTAGAGCTGAAAATTGAACAAAAGTACCGAATAAGTACCGAACAACGGTTGACATTGCCGATGTTTCTGTCATCCTACCGTAAACCTAACAAACAGCACTGCGAAGGAGCACACAGGCATGGCACTACTTTCACGAAATGGATCAAAAAACGGGGCAAAAAAAGAAAAAGTTACAAAAACATCACGAAAAACCGCAGTTGAAACTGAAAATTCCCAAAAGGGCGGTATCGTACAAACCGGCAGAACCGCTGCCCTACCTCGTGCAGGAAGCACGGAAACAACACCAAGGAAGGCGAAGAAATCTATGGCTTTTAAAACAGCTACAAAAAAGAAAACGAATAAACCTGTCAAGGTAAAATCAACCATCGAAGACAAGGGAAAAGTACAAGCACTAGAAAACGCACTTTCGCAAATAGATAAAGCGTTTGGTTCTGGAGCAATCATGCGTCTTAATGGTGAAGATAGCAATACGATTCCAGCAATTTCAACGGGTGCTATCAGTTTGGACTTAGCACTCGGTGGTCGGGGTATGCCACGCGGTCGAATCATCGAAGTGTTTGGACCTGAATCATCAGGTAAGACAACGCTTACGTTAAACGTTGTTGCACAAGCACAGAAAAATGGTGTTGCGGCGTTTATCGATGCGGAACATGCGCTCGATCCAATGTGGGCAAAAAAACTCGGTGTGGATGTCGATGCGCTCCTCGTGTCGCAACCAGATACGGGCGAGCAAGCGCTTGAAATTTGCGAAATGTTAGTTCGCTCTAACGCCGTTGACGTTGTGGTCATTGACTCGGTAGCAGCGCTCATTCCACGCGCAGAAATTGAAGGCGAAATGGGTGACACGCACGTTGGTTTACAAGCGCGTTTGATGAGCCAAGCAATGCGTAAGTTAACGGGTGCAATTGCAAAGAGTGATTGCATGGTGATTTTCATCAACCAAATCCGTGAAAAAATCGGCGTGATGTTCGGTAGTCCAGAAACGACACCGGGTGGTCGCGCGTTAAAATTTTATTCTTCTATACGTGTGGATATTCGCCGCATCGGCTCGATTAAAGATGGCGACCAAGCGATAGGAAATCGCGTGCGAACTCGTGTTGTCAAAAACAAAACAGCGCCCCCATTCCGTACAGCAGAGTTTGACATTATGTTCAACGAAGGCATTAGCATTACAGGCGACCTGCTTGATCTTGCTGTTGAAGATGCCATCGTGGACAAGAGTGGTTCATGGTTTAGTTACGGAGAAATTCGCCTTGGGCAAGGACGTGAAAACTCTAAATTGCATCTCGCAGAAAACCCCGAAATGTTTGAAGAAATCAAACAGAAGGTACTCATTGCTCGCGGTGTCGCCGAAGGCGCAGAAAATACGAAGTCCAAAGCCGAAGGCGCAGAAAAAGACACAGGACCGTCTTCCGAGTAACAACGTTGAACACGTACTACTCCATACAGCGTGCGTTCCAGCAATGGGGCGCACGCTGTTTTTCGTATCCTCATTTGCTGTTATTGTGCGCTTGTGCAGAGTGAAGCAAAATCCAACAAAGTGCAACGACCACGTCGTGGGCTTAGTGCACTTCTTGTTGCACAGTTTATGGGTGCAGCGAACGATAATATTCTCAAGACGCTTCTGGGTTTTGCAG